>JALWJX010000044.1:0-6604 GCA_026996895.1 Candidatus Kapaibacterium sp. | reverse complement strand
AATTTATTCCGGTGTACATTACGGAAAATATGGTGGGGCACAAGTTGGGGGAATTTGCCCCAACTCGAACGTATCGTGGCCACGCCGGACACCGGAAAGAGGATCGGGCAAAGAAGAAGTAAGTTGAGGGAGTCAGATGGAAGCACGGGCAATAAAACGGTATTTGCGAGTATCGCCCCGGAAGATGCGTCTTGCTATCGATATGATCCGGGGTCGGAATGTGAAGGACGCGCTGTCGTTATTACAGCACAGCCCCAAGAGAGCAGCGCGGGAAACAGCGAAGGTTTTGTGGTCTGCGTACTCTAACTTGCAGCATAAGTATGATGATCGGTATATTGATCCAGAGCAGGTTCAAATTGTGAAGGCGTATGTCGATCCCGGTCCAATTTATAAGCGAATCCGTCCTGCGCCGATGGGGCGTGCTTATCGAGTACGGAAGCGAACCTCGCACGTAACCATTGTCGTGGCAGCGCAATTGCCGGAAGAAGAACCGGAAGAAGGATTTGAAACTGTCGAACAATAAATGGAGGAGTAAGTTTTGGGACAGAAAACGCATCCAATAGGGTTTCGGCTGGGCATTATCCGCCCGTGGTTTGCAAATTGGTTTGAAGAGCGGGATTTCTCTGAGAAATTAGGTGAGGATATTCGATTGCGCTCTTACCTGGAAAAGCGCTTAAAAGGAGCGGGTGTGTCGCGGGTTTTTATTGATCGGACAGCAAAGCAGGTGCGACTGACCATCCGTACTTCGAGACCAGGGATGGTTATTGGTCGAGGTGGGCAGGAAATTGCAAAGCTGGAGGAAGAATTACAACGGTTGACGGATAAAGAGGTTCGGATTTTAATTAGCGAAATCAAGCGCCCGGAGCTGGATGCGCAGTTGGTGGCAGATACTATTGCTCAACAAATCGAGGCGCGTATTTCGTACCGCCGTGCAATGAAGCAGGCGGTCAATGCGGCAATGCGGATGGGGGCAGAAGGGATTCGTATTCTCTGTGCTGGACGATTGGGCGGTGCTGAAATGGCACGCCGGGAGCAGTACCTGAAAGGGCGAGTGCCCCTGACAACATTACGCGCAGATATTGATTATGGACAGGCAACCGCCTTTACGATTTATGGAACTATCGGCGTAAAAGTCTGGATCTGTCTGGGCGAAGTGTACGGACTAACGGACGTATTTGAGTACAATCAGCGATATTCGCAACGATAAAAAGAAAGGATCGAAGCGATGTTGATGCCGCGAAGACCACGGTATCGCAAAGTGCAGCGGGGACGGATGAAAGGGAAGGCATATCGGGGAAGTCAGGTGACGTTTGGAACGTTTGGTCTGAAGGCGCTGGAACCGGCGTGGATTACGAATCGGCAGATCGAGGCGGCACGGGTCGCTATTACCCGTCACCTGAAGCGGGGTGGAAAAGTGTGGATCCGCATTTTCCCCGATAAGCCCGTGTCCAAAAAACCGGCAGAAACCCGGATGGGGGGAGGAAAAGGGAGCCCGGAAACCTGGGTTGCGGTAGTAAAGCCAGGGCGGATTCTGTTTGAAGTTGGAGGGGTTGCAGATGCGGATGCACAGGAAGCTTTGCGACTTGCTGCCCATAAATTGCCAATTAAGACCAAGATTGTGACACGGATAGGATATCAGGGACAGTCATGAAAGCGAAGCTGGCGTCAGAATTGCGGCAATTGACCAACGCAGAATTAGAACGACTGTTGCGCGATAATAAAGCTAAGCTGATGCGACTCCGATTTCAAAAGGCGCTGGGTGAGTTGCAGGATACTTCGCAACTTAAAGCAACAAAGCGGGAAATTGCTCGCATTAAAACCATTTTGCGCGAGCGGGAATTAGCGCAGCAACAAGAAGTCAAGACAAAGAAGGGATAGAAAGCCAATGAGTGAGCAGGAGCGGAATTCCGTGGAAGTTTCGGAAGCAACGCGATCTGATCCGGCAGCCGAAGGGATGGCAACCGAAGAGACGGCAGCCGGTAACGTGGAAACATCGAGCAGCGATGCGGCGCCAGAGACGGCTGCAGCGCAGGAGCCATCATCGGTGGCAGCGGTACAAGAAACGTCGGCAGAGGATGCTGCACAGGGGCAGAAGCGACGGGGGCAGCGCCGACGATTAGTCGGGGTGGTCGTCAGTGATAAAATGGACAAGACCATTGTGGTAATGGTGGAGCGGCGCAAGGCACATCCGCTGTACAAAAAGTACTACATGCGCCGGAAAAAGTTTCTGGCTCACGATGAGCAGAATGAGTGTCGGGTGGGTGATGTTGTACAAATTATGGAAACCCGCCCGTTGAGCCGGCGGAAGCGCTGGCGATTGGTGAAGATTCTGGAACGTGGGCAACAACGGGGAGGACAATAGATGATTCAGGTGGAAAGTTATCTGAATGTTGCGGATAATTCAGGCGCGCGTAAGGTTCGATGTATCGGTATTCTGGGAACCAGTAATCCGAAGTATGCGGGTATTGGTGATGTTGTCGTGGTCAGTGTTCGTGATGCTTTGCCAACCAGTCCCTTGAAAAAGGGAGATATTTCTCGGGCGGTTGTGGTCCGCACCCGCAAGGAAGTTCGGCGTCGAGATGGCTCTTACATCCGATTTGATGACAACGCTGTTGTGCTTTTGAATAATGCTGGTGATCCTCGAGGAACCCGGATCTTTGGTCCCGTGGCACGCGAGCTCCGGGAGCGAGGGTATATGAAAATTATTTCTTTGGCGCCAGAAGTTGTATAAAAGGGCAGCAGGGGGATGGGAAAACGAAAGAAAAAGCAACAGAAGACGAAGCGTCCAAAGCTGAAAATTAAAAAGGGCGATACGGTAATGGTGATTAGCGGACGGCATCAGGATAAAGGAAAAGTTGGCAAGGTGCTCAAGGTTATTCCAGAAAAAATGCGGATTATCGTTGAAGGTGTGAACATTCGAAAACGCCATCGTCGTCCATCGCCCAGCTTTCCGGAAGGAGGCATTATCGAGCAGGAGATGCCCATTCATTATTCCAATGTGATGCTGGTCGATAGTGAGGGCAATCCGACGCGGGTAGGATATAAAATCGTTGAAACGGAAGACGGGAAGAAAAAGAAAGTGCGGATTGCAAAAACAACTGGTGAAGAAATTTAGCAGTGAGTTAGTTAGCAAAAAAGAGCAGGGATGGCAAAGAAGAAAAAGAAAAAGTACGAATTTGCCTTTGAAGGTCCGCGGCAACCGGAAACGCCGGAGCCGGCGCCACCGCCACGACTGCGGGAATACTATCACGAAGTTATTGTACCCAGCTTAATGAAGCAGTTTGGGTATAAATCAGTGATGCAGGTGCCGAGGCTGGTGAAGATCGTGCTGAATATGGGAGTGGGAGAGGCAACACAGGATGTTTCGGCGTTGCAGGAAGCAATTAATGATCTGGAACTCATCGCAGGGCAGCGTCCGGTGGTGCGATATGCCCGGATTTCGGTATCGAATTTCAAACTACGGGCAGGAATGCCGATTGGATGCTCTGTGACGCTGCGGCGAGCGCGGATGTATGAGTTTCTGGATCGTTTCATCAATATTGCGGTGCCCCGGATTCGCGATTTTCGTGGCTTTTCCGATAAATCCTTTGATGGCCACGGCAATTACAGTTGCGGCATTGAAGAGCAGATCATTTTTCCAGAAATTGACGTGGACCGGGTGCGGCGGACCCGAGGACTGGATGTGACGATCGTCACGTCCGCAAAGACCGATGAAGAAGCCTATGCCTTGCTTAAAGAGTTTGGGTTTCCTTTTGTTCGACGGTAGCGACCAAGTTTCACAAAATTGATAGATAGCGACTAATGGCAAAACAGAGTGTGATAGCACGCAATCGCAAGCGACAGCAGTTGGTGGAAAAGTATGCGAAAAAGCGAGCAGAGCTGAAGGCGCGAGGTGATTGGGAAGGATTGCAACGGCTGCCACGGAATAGCTCACCGGTGCGAGTGCGGAGTCGGTGTATGGTAACAGGACGGGGACGAGGAGTGCTCCGCAAGTTTGGTCTCTGTCGGAATGTTTTCCGTCAGTTGGCACTGGAAGGCAAAATTCCTGGTATCCGAAAGGCAAGCTGGTAACACAGGATTGTATCACGAAGAGGAGCGAAGAGGAGTAGTCATGGCAGTAAGCGATCCAGTTGCGGATTTTTTGACGCGACTTCGCAATGCAGCCCGTGCCCATCATAAAGTGGTTCGGGCACCGGCATCCAAAATGCTGATTGAAATCAGTCGTATTCTGAAAGAGCAGGGATACATCAAAGACTTTAAGCTGATCGAAGATAACAAGCAGGGGATCCTGGAAGTACAGTTAAGGTATTTCCGGGGCCAACCCGCATTTCGAGAACTCAAGCGTATCAGTAAACCGGGACGTCGAGTGTATCGCGGGGTCAAAGCGTTGCCCCACGTGAAAAGCGGACTGGGAATCCTGATCGTTTCGACCTCCAAGGGTGTGATGACTGATAAAGAAGCCCGCCGGTATAATGTCGGTGGGGAAGTGATTTGTAGTGTGTGGTAAACAACGGGGAGAAAGAGCCGTGTCACGGATAGGTCGTAAACCAATAGAAGTACCCAAAGAGGTGGAAATTACAATTGCAGAAGATCGAACGATTACCGTTCGGGGTCCCAAGGGGGAGTTGCAGTGGAGTATTCCTGAGGGTATCCAGTGGGAATACGAAGAACAGTTGTTGCGGTTTCATCGGCAGAGTGATGAGCGCCATCAGCGGGCGTTGCACGGCTTGACGCGGGCGCTGGTGGCGTCGATGGTGGAAGGAGTGACGAAGGGTTTCACCAAAACCCTGGAGATCGTGGGAGTCGGGTATCGGGCAGAGATGAAGGGCAAAAATTTGGTGCTCTACGTGGGGTATTCCCACCCCATTGTGTTTATTCCACCGGATGGGATCGAATTCGCAACGCCAGATCAAACCACGATTACCGTTAGTGGCATTGATAAACAGTTGGTAGGGGAGATAGCGGCAAAGATCCGGCAGATTTGTCCGCCAGAGCCTTACAAGGGCAAAGGTATTCGTTATCGGGGTGAATGGATTCGTCGAAAGGCTGGTAAAGCAGGTGCGAAGTAAAACAGTGTAGGTTTATACAGCGATGATTATCAATCGAAAAAATGAACGTCGACTGCGCCGGAAGCGACGCATTCGGAACAAAATTATTCGCCATTCCGATCGCCCACGGCTGAACGTGTATCGGAGCCTGAAACACATCTATGCTCAGATCATTGATGATCGGAAGGGGCATACTCTGGTGTCGGCATCAACTGTCGATCGGGAAATTCGGGAAATGGTGAAGGATGTAAAGGGAAAAGTGGAGCAGAGTCGCATCGTGGGCAAAGTTTTGGCGCAGCGGGCGCTGCAAGCGGGTATTAAACAGGTTGCCTTTGATCGCAATGGCTATAAGTATCACGGTCGAGTGAAAGCCCTTGCCGATGGTGCTCGCGAGGGTGGGCTGGAGTTTTAGAGGTTTCAAAAACGAGAGATAGAGCACAATGGCACAACGGATTAATCCAACACAGTTGGGTGAATTGAAAGAAAAGCTGGTGTTTATCAATCGAACAGCGAAAGTTGTCAAAGGGGGACGACGTTTCCGGTTTAGCGCGATCGTCGTCGTCGGGGATGGCAATGGACACGTGGGGTATGGACTGGGCAAGGCACGCGAGGTGGTGGATGCCATTGCCAAAGCAACAGATAATGCAAAGAAGAACATCGTCAAGGTACAGTTGCGAGGAAATACCATCCCGCACGATGTGGTCGCCAAGTATGGAGCAGCGAAGGTGCTGCTGCGCCCCGCAGCACCGGGAACCGGTATCATTGCTGCTGGTGGGGTGCGGGCAGTGCTGGAAATGGTGGGCGTGCAGGATGTGTTGACCAAGAATCTGGGCTCTACCAATCCTCATAATGTTGTCAAAGCTACGATTAAAGCACTGCTGCAACTGGAAGATGTCCATAGCGTTGCGGCGCGTCGAGGGATCGATGTCCAAAAAGTAGTGCGAGGATGAAAACGATGGCGAAGAAGCTGAAAATTACGCAGGTTCGCAGCATTATTGGTGCGCTGGAACCGCATAAGCGAACCATTAAGGCGCTGGGGTTGGGACGACCGAACAAGACAGTAATCAAACCAAAAAATCCTCAGATTCTGGGGATGATTGCCAAAGTACAGCATCTGGTGAAGGTCGAAGAAATTGAAGAGGAGTCATAGACCGATGAAGCACATCGGAAACTTACGACCGCCGGCACAATCACGCAAAAACCCGAAGCGGATCGGACGTGGTCAGGGCTCTGGTCACGGTGGAACCTCGACACGGGGGCACAAAGGGCAGAAATCCAGGCGAGGATTTAGTATGATGCCGGGATTTGAAGGGGGGCAAATGCCCTACCACCGGCGAATTCCCAAGCGAGGCTTTCGGAATCCTTTCCGTACGGAGTATCAGATTGTCAACGTTCGGCAACTTCAGGAGTGGGTGGACAAGGGAAAATTGGTCCCCGAAGAGCCGGTAACGCCGGAAGTTTTGCATCGCATCAAGGCAATTGACAAAAAGCACCAACCAGTCAAAGTGCTGGGCGATGGAGAGTTGAGCGTGGCGTTACGTGTGGTAGCCCATAAG
>JALWJX010000043.1 GCA_026996895.1 Candidatus Kapaibacterium sp. | reverse complement strand
TTCCAGCTTGTTCTGTGGTGTGGTCGTTCCAATGCCGACGTTACCGGTAGCGGTAATGCGCATTGCTTCGGTGTTGTTGGTCCGAATCACCAGCGGCTGGTTGTCGGTGGTGCCCAAAAAGTTCGTTGCCGGAACGGTCCCAGCGTTTCCCGTCAGCGACCAACTGCTGCTGGTTAATGCATTGCCAGAAACCAGCGGAATCCACTGTGAGCCATTCCAGTACTCAAACTGCTGCGCCGTTGTGTTGAAGATCAATAACCACTGCGCAGGCGAGCTAATGGCATCCCGCTCTGTTTGCGTCAACCGAGGAATGAGAATTCCCGCAGAAGTCGAGCTGAGCTCCAGCAACGCCGTCAGCGAGGGAGTTGTCGTCCCAATGCCGACGTTTCCAGTGGTTGCGATGACCATTCGGGGTATGCCCCCTTCACGAAAGAGCGTTTGAGCCCTGCTGGTAACGACGGAGGCAACCCAGAAAACAAGCAGCGATAGTGCAGCACCAACGATCGATTGCCACTTTGCCATCATTGCTTCATGCTTTGTTCTGACACATTGCGACAAAAATATATGCCAACGTTCAGAAAGTCAATACGTGAAATTACGTAATCTCGGTAGGAGCACCTCACCGGGAACGGTGATTTCAGCCGGCATGCATCCTAAAGGGTGCGCTCCCAGTGATCATATGTAGGGACGCAGCGGCGCTCGCTCCTACGGGCGATCAGCCAGGTTGCCCCTACAGGTGGGAAATGGCAAGGGGATGGACACCACTGCAGGGAAGCGCTGACGTTTGCCGACAAACACTGGGAGCGCCGACTTCAGTCGGCAAGAGAAACAAGAGAACATAAGAGGACAAGCCTTCCGCTTGTTCTGAACAACCCAGAGTGCTGTTCTACCATTGGGTAATCCATCCTAAGGGGTGCGCTCCCAGACACACTGAGGTATGCACTCCCGGCAGCAATCGTACCAGCGACACTGTGGGCCCCGATTTTCGTCGACAAGAAAATAAATGAGGAAACAAAGCAGAGTTGTTTTACTAACAAGTTTGCAGATACATTGTGGTTTGAGGAAAGGTTTTTTGCGTCAATAATTTGGCGTTACCTTTGGTCAGTTCTCGGAAATTTTTTAACTTGAAAATTGGAAAAGTTTAAGAAGCAGATGTGAGATCGAAGCAGGAGCAGGAGTATGGCACAGCCGTTGGTGTTAGTCGTGGATGATAATAAGATCACAACGAAGCTACTGGCACGGTATCTGACCGCTGCTGGATATCGAGTGGCAGAGGCATACGATGGGATGGAGTGCCTGGAAAAAATTGAAGAGGAAATGCCTGATGCGGTCATTCTGGACGTGATGATGCCCCGGCTGGATGGGTATGAAACCGTGCAGCGGATCCGTGCTGATGCAAAGACTCGAGATTTGCCCGTGGTAATTGTAACCGCATTGAATGATGTTGCAAATCAGGTTAAGGCAATTGAAAGTGGGGCAGATGATTTCCTTAGCAAACCAATTGAAGATAAACTGCTGATCGCAAAAGTGAAAATTTTAACTTCTCTGAGTATGCAGCGCAAGCGCATTGCTGTCCTGGAAGCAATGGTTGAAGAATGTTTGAGTGGCAGTGCCAGTCCCGACGATATTCGATCCCGGTTGGAATTGTTGCGAATGGAACAGTAACTCCTGATGGATGGAGACGACACTCTCGGGGTTGCAACGAGAGCGTTCCCAGCAATTCGAACAGTGCGAATCTTTTGCCTTGTTTTGCTATTGGGTCTCGTTGGCGTTCGATGTTCACCGGTCCAGTCCGTTACCCGGACGCTAAGTCAGGTTGCGCTACCGGGTTTCCGTTTGGTTGGAGTCGGCGATGTTCGGTTGGGAGGCATTGCGCTGCGAAATCTACACTCAGCAACAGATTTGGCAATGGAACAGGTGTTACAATTGCAGCAGATGTTGCAACAGCAGACCTTACCTCTGGCCTTTACCGCTCATCTCCAGGTGGTGAATGTTGCGGAGTCTGCTGCTCTGCGGAATGTGCCGATCACCATTCGACAAATACGCTGGCAGTTGCTGATCGATCAGCAGCCGACAGTTGCTGGTACAGTGACGCAACCGGTTCGAGTACCGGCAGGACAATCAATGGTAATCCCGATACAGGTAAACGTAGATCTTGTGCGGTTTTTCCGCAACAGACAATACCAGCAATTTCTTGATCTGGCACTCCAATTAGCCCGTGGGGAGGGATTACATCGAATAGCGCTTGAAATACAGCCAACGCTGGAGATTCCAATCGTGGGAACCTACCGTTATCCACAACCCATCCGGGTTGATGCAACACGTATTCATCGGTGAGAAGGTGCCATAAGGTTATTTCAATGTCGAATGGGTGAGCTCTTCTGGATTCTGGCACTTGGATGTTTCACATTAGCAGCGATGTTTGCATTTGCCTACGGTGCTTTTCTGGCTTTTTCGCCGGCACAACTTGCGCACAAGGAGGAATTGCGCGCGCCGTTCCAGCAGGTGGAACGGTACTACCATCGGCAGTACGAGTTGACAATTCTTACCTTGTCTTATAGCCTGCTGTTTTCCGTTATCATTGGTTTTTCCCTCTGGATCATTGGGAATGCTGTACAACCGCAACCATTATCCCGGTGGGGAGTCCAGTTGGTTCTCCTATGGGGCATTATCTTAGGATCTGTCTTTTTCCCCCTCTGGCTGGCACCTCGGCTGCTACGCATCTGGTTTGTCCCTATTGTCCGCTGGATGGAACGAGCTATTGTCGTCGCCAATGCGGTAGCCGCACCCCTGCGATGGCTGCTGCGCCGGCAGTATACTGGAACAGCGCAACAGCAGGATGTGCTGGAGGAAATTGATGAGATGCTGGAAAGTGCCCGAGAAGAGGGGCAACTGGGAAAAGAAGAATATCAGTTGTTGCATAATGTGCTGGTACTGGGAGAGGTGCAGGTCGCAGATATTATGACACCCCGAACGGTGGTGTTCTTTCTTCCCGCAGATCTTTCCGTTGCAGAAGCGGTGCGGGCAGAGGGAATACAGCAGTTTTCCCGGATTCCCATTGCGGAAGGAAAAGATCTGGATTCAACGATTGGCTATGTGATGAGCCGGGAGGTGCTCTGGAGCTTTGTTCATGGTCAGAAGGCGATTTCGTTACGTTCCTTAGCGCGGCCAGTTCATACCGTCCCGGAGACGATGCCACTGGACCGTTTGCTGGAGGAATTTCTGCGGCGTAAAGAGCACCTGTTTATGGTGACAGATGAATTTGGAGGAGTGGAAGGATTGGTGACACTGGAGGATGTCATTGAAACGTTGTTAGGAGTGGAGATCATTGACGAAGCAGATCGGGTAGCAGATCTGCGAGAGGTGGCGAAACGGCAGAAACAGCAGCGATTGCAACAGCGAGGAACACTCCCTTTTCAGTCGGGAAGCGAAAAGTAAAGGTGCTGGTAGCTTTCGTATCGCTTTGGATCGATTTCCCCTTCTAAAACGGCTTGTCGAACGCCGCATTCTGGTTCGTGTATGTGCGTGCAGTCTGGATATCGACAGTGATAGTGTAGAAACTCAGGGAAATAGAGGCGAAGCTCTGCTTTCCGTACTTGCCAGATACCGAATTCCCGGATTCCAGGAGTGTCAACAATATAGCCACCGCCGGGAAGGCGGAACATTCGACTGGCAGTGGTGGTATGCATCCCTTTGCCCCGTTTACCGACTTCGGCAGTTACCTGTACCGCATCGCCGATCAAACGGTTGACAAGGGTGGACTTTCCAACGCCGGATGGACCGGAGAGGACAGAGATTGTTCCCTGTAATTGGCGGGTTATCTGTTCAATGTGGAGATTGGCATAAATGCTGATGAAAAAAACTGGGATTTCCAGTTGCTCGCTATATACTGCCAGATCCTGCTGAATTTCTGATAAATTGTCTACCAGGTCGATTTTGTTCACAATCAGGCAAGGAGATAATGATCCCTTGAAGGCAGCGACCAGATAGCGATCAATGAGGCGGCGGTTGTAGCGGGGCTTGTCAGCAGCAACCATAATACACAATTGTTCCACATTGGCAGCGATAACCTGTTCGAATTGCCCGCGTTTTGCTCGTGTCAGGGCAGTCTGGCGTTTTTCTATATAATAAATGACCCCAACTGCCTGTTCATCGTGAACCGTTTCTCCATAGAGTATCCCTGGCTGGAACCATACGCGATCACCGACTGCTAAGAGCGAGGTATTGGGGGAATTATCTGTTGTGATGCTTCGGGCAGGAATGCAAAGATAGAGCTTTGAGGAAGACTCAGCGGCGGTTGATTGCTCCTCGACAACCCAGTAGCGACCGGAATTAGCAATGACCCATCCCCGGCGTAATTTGTCAAAGGGGATTTTCTTCTTTTGCAGCTTGCTCAGCGGGGCTTTTTCTCCACCTTTAATCCAACTTTTTAGTACCCCTGTCCGTCTCTTACGCTGTCGCATGCAGATTCGTATGCATTGTTCGTCGGCGCCATTTGACGAATATATGGATTGCAACAACGGTTGTGCTGAATGGGTATTGGCGGGCACAGATGAGCAAGCAGAATTGGTATCATAGCAATAGAGAGAACCTTGCAGTATCGGTGGATCAAACAACGGAGAACAGATGAAGCGATCGTCAACGTCATAGCAAAAGCGCTGAAGCTACCGCGAGCACTGGCACAGGTATTGGTTGCTCGCGGGATGGGCAGTATTGATAAAGCGTTGACATTTTTCCATCCCGGTCTGGAGCAACTGTATTCGCCGTATTTGTTTGAAGATATGGCGGCAGCGGTAGCTCGAATCCGGACAGCGATTGAGCGGGGTGAAAAGCTGTGGATTTATGGAGACTATGACGTTGACGGGGTTGTTAGCACGGCGCTGCTGGTGGATTACCTTCGCCGACAGGGAGGGAAAGTAGAATACCGATTGTCAGAACGGCAAGACGAAACGTACGGGTTGTCAGAATCGGTCATTCAGCAGGCAAAAGAGGCGGGAGTTTCTCTCATCATTACGGTAGACCTTGGCACGACGTCCGTAGAGTCGGTTGCTTATGCCAATCGTGTGGGCATCGATGTGATTATCTGCGATCATCACGAACCGGCTGAGCAATTGCCACCAGCCCTGGCACTGCTGAATCCATTACGCCCTCAGACGCAATATCCCTTCCCGTATCTGGCAGCGGCAGGGGTGACGTTTAAACTGCTCCAGGCACTGGCGGAAGAATTCTCAAATGATCCAACAGAGGCGTATGAATACCTGGATCTGGTGGCGATAGCGACTGCTTCGGATATGGTTCCCCTGGTGGATGAAAATCGCGTCTTTGTCCACTTTGGATTGAAACAGCTCAATGCTCAGCCTCGCGTGGGCATCGAAGCACTACTTCAATGCACAACGGTTGATGGACCGGTGAACGCTATGACTGTTACTTATGCGCTGTCGCCCCCGATTAATGCAGCCGGACGTCTGGGAGATGCCTCCATTGCGGTGGAGCTTTTGCTGACGGACAATGAATTGGTAGCATTTCGCTATGCCCAGGAACTCCAAAGTAAGAATCATCAACGGCGGGTTATAGATGATCAGGTTTTTGCTGAAGCTCAGGAGCAGGCACAGCAGTATCTGGATCAGGGATATCATTCGCTGGTGCTGTATAATGCAAAGTGGCATCCAGGG
>JALWJX010000042.1 GCA_026996895.1 Candidatus Kapaibacterium sp. | reverse complement strand
CACGGATAAAGTCGACACGGAGATTCCGGCGCCCGCCAGCGGGACGCTGGTGAAGATCTTAGCGCAGGAAGGCGAAACCGTCGAAGTTGGCAAGGTGATCGCACTGATTGCGACCGGAGAAGGCGGAGCAGCGGCAACGGGTGCAGCCGAGCAGCCAGCAGCAGCGCCACAGCCGGCACCAGCACCGCAACCGGCAGCGCCATCGGCACCGCAGCCAGCACCACAACCAGCACCACAGCCAGTGGTACCATCGGCACCGCAGCCGCCAGCACCGGCTCCGGTCACGGGTAATGGGCACACCGTTGAGATTCCTCGAACGACGGGCAAGCGCTTCTACTCCCCACTGGTCCGGACCATTGCGAAAAAGGAAGGCATTACGCTGGAGGAGCTGGAGCAAATTCCGGGAACAGGATTAGGGGGACGGGTTACCAAACACGACCTGCTGAAATACATTGAGCAGAAAAAAGCGGGAATGGTCCCAGCACCACAGCCGGCGCCACAACCTGCAGCACCGGCAGCGCCACAGCCGGCACCGCAACCGGTGGCACCGGCGCCGCAGCCAGCAGCGCCGGCACCACCACAGCCAGCACCACCAGCACCAGCAGTTGCCGCAGAAGTGGATACAGAGGAGATTTACAAGAAGTACGGCACCGATATTGAAATTGTGAAGATGGATCACATTCGCCAGTTGATCGCTGAACATATGGTGCGGTCGAAGATGACCTCGCCGCATGCCACCAGCATTGGTGAAGCTGATGTGACTGGTATTGTCAAGGTTCGGGAGAAGTACAAAGAGGAATTTCAGCGCCGGGAGGGAATCAAACTGACGTTTACTCCTTTCTTTGCTGCCGCTGTCGCTGCCGCAGTGCGAAAGTATCCCGGTGTCAATGTGAGTGTGGAAGGGAAATACATCATTCGGCACAAACATATCAACCTTGGCATTGCAACGGCGTTGCCCGATGGGAATTTGATTGTTCCGGTGGTTCGAGACGCCGATGCGCTCAACATTACCGGTCTGGCACGGGCTATTACGGATCTGGCAGAGCGAGCGCGCTCCAAACGGCTCAATCCGGATGACATTAGCGGTGGTACCATTACGCTGACTAACGTCGGAAGTTTTGGGACGCTCTTCGGAATGCCAATTATCAACCAGCCACAAACGGCAATCATTGGCGTTGGGGCAATCCATAAACGTCCGGTGGTCAAAGAAATCGAGGGCAATGATCTGATCGTTGTGCGGCATATGGTGTACATCTCCATTACGTACGACCATCGGGTGATCGATGGAATGTTAGCCGGGCAGTGTCTGGCAGAGATTATTCGGAATCTGGAACAGATGAACGAGCAGACGGTGCAGCTATAACAAGCAACGGGATTGCTCGTCTTAGCACACCGCACAGTGGGCAGATAGCTCAGTTGGTCCAGAGCGCCTGCCTTACAAGCAGGAGGGCGGGAGTTCGAATCTCCCTCTGCCCACTCCAATGCGGAAGTGGCGGAATTGGTAGACGCGCTGGACTCAAAATCCAGTGGGGTCACACCCGTGAGGGTTCGAGTCCCTCCTTCCGCACGCCCTCCATTCGATGCTTCCTTGCTACGCGTGGTGCATTCTTCAAACGCTGAATGCTGGTCGGCGATGCCGGCTTTTGTTGCAGCATACGGGGAACGCCAACTTTCACCAGCAACAAAAGATAGTAAGGCAAGCTGCTGATCTGCTCTGAACGACCCAGCAGGTTGTCCTGCAGGGGCAATCTATGCTGTGGCAAACTGGGAGCACCGGCTTTCGTCGGCAGAGCATCTCACTGAAGCGTGCGCTTCTGGCGGGCTAAAAGTGTCGACGGTCGCTGGCGCATTGGGAACGCAGCACCGTCCGCTGTTCCTCGCTCGAACGTTCGTAGCAGCAATCGCCCCGTTTGCTGTATCTTTGCGTTTTGTTAATGAGGAGCAGAGCACTATGCGGACGTATGAGACATTCCGGAAAGAGCGGGAAGCAGGAAGGCGGCGATGTGTTGAGGAGCTGGAGCACTTTCTGCAGCAGATCCAGAGCCAGCAGCATTTGAACGCGTTCATTACCGTTGCAGATCCTGAGCAGCTTCGGCAGCAGGCAGAGCAGGCAGATGAGCGGTTTGAGCGTGGGACTGCTCGTCCCCTGGAGGGATTGATTGTGGCAGTGAAGGACAATATTTCCACGCAGGGAATTCGTACCACGTGTGCG
The DNA here is from genome assembly GCA_026996895.1 of Candidatus Kapaibacterium sp. Classification (GTDB taxonomy): domain Bacteria; phylum Bacteroidota; class Ignavibacteria; order Kapaibacteriales; family WFXC01; genus WFXC01. The sequence continues at coordinate 18,789 of JALWJX010000042.1, read as the reverse complement.
TCGAAGATTCTGGAGAATTTTGTGCCGGTGTATGATGCTACAGCGGTGCAGCGACTGAAAACAGCGGGAGCGATTGTCATTGGCAAAACGAATCTGGACGAGTTTGCAATGGGCTCTTCCAATGAAAATTCTGCCTTTGGTGCAGTCCGTAATCCACACAATGAGGCATACGTTCCCGGTGGGTCTTCCGGTGGATCTGCCGTTGCTGTCGCTGCTGAAATGTGCCACGTCGCGCTGGGATCGGATACAGGGGGCTCTGTGCGGCAGCCGGCAGCTTTCTGCGGGGTCATTGGTCTAAAGCCGACGTATGGGCGAATTTCTCGCTTCGGACTGGTTGCTTTTGCTTCCTCACTGGATCAGATCGGGATTCTGGCAGCTTCGCTGAATGATACGGCGGCGGTGCTGGATGTGATCAGTGGCTATGATCCGCACGACAGCACCTCAGCACCGCTGGAGCCGACCGCAACATTCCCGGTTGAGTCCCGGATGCCAGCGCGGGTTGCTGTGCTGGATGAGCAGGCGCTGGCACAGTGTGAGGAGCAGGTCCGACAACGGTACGCAGCCATTGTGGAGCAGTTGCAACGAGCGGGCGTTCAGTGTACCCCGGTTGCGTTTCCTGCCAGCGACGCATTGGTAGCTACTTACTACATCATTGCCACCGCAGAGGCTTCTTCCAACCTTGCCCGCTATGATGGGATTCGCTATGGATTGCGTGCAGAAGGTGAGGACATTATTACGGCAACCCGATCGGCAGGTTTCGGGATGGAAGTGAAGCGACGGATTATGTTGGGGACCTATGTGCTGTCCTCTGGATACTACGACGCATACTACCGCAAGGCACTGAAAGCACGCCGATTTTTTGCTGAGTGGTATGAAAAAATTTTCGCCGATAACGATCTTTTCTTACTCCCCACCTCTCCTGTTCCTCCATTCCGGCTGGGAGAACGTCTTCAGGATCCGATCGCAATGTATTTAGCCGATTTGTTTACGATTTCGGCAAACCTGGCAGCCATTCCTGCAATCAATTTGCCAGCCGGCACTACGGCTGACCGTCTCCCGATCGGGATACAGCTCCAGGTTCCGAAGTTCCAGGAAAAAGTGTTGTTTCAATACGCCCGGTGGCTGCTCCAGCAGTTCGCTGACGTCGACGCTGCGTAGCGTGCTATGCCCAGCGGTACACAGCCAATATTGATGGAGTCAGTTCGAGTTTTATGTTGCGATTCCACAAATTTCCGTATTTTTACTGTGAGCAGTGAGTGAGTCAACAACGGGGAGCAGGCGGGAATGTGGCAGCGGGCGGCGGGTGTAGCGATTCTTCTTATGCTTTCACTCGCAGTTGCAACTGCACAGAACGTGCAAAAGGTTACTTTCCCATCCAGGGACGGACTTCAGATAACAGCGGACGTTCTCAAAGCGGCTTCTGCTACAGCACCATGGCTGGTGCTGTGTCATCAAGCCCGGTGGAGTCGGGGAGAGTACCGAGAGACGATGCCGTGGTTTGCCGATCTCGGTTACAACTGCATTGCGGTTGATCTGCGCTCTGGTGGCGAAGTAAATGGCGTGGTGAACGAAACCCATCAGCGGGCGGTTGCAAAGGGGCTGAGGACAACGTATGTGGATGCACAGCAGGATATGGAAGCGGCAGTTGAGTATGTCCGCAGTCAGTTCAAAGCGCGACAGGTTATTCTGGTGGGTAGCTCTTATTCAGCAGCTTTGGCATTGGTGGTGGCAGCTCAGCATCCAGAGCAAGTTGATGGAGTCATTGCCTTTTCCCCCGGAGAATATTTCGTGCGGCTTGGCAAACCGGCGAATTTTATAGCACAACATCTTGCTGCTGTACAGTGTCCGGTGCTGATTACATGTGCAGCGCAGGAACGCCATTTCTGCGAACATTTTCAGCAGGCGGTTCGCTCAGGACAGCAAGTTCGTTTCTTTATTCCGCCCAGCGATGGTGCACACGGTTCACGAGCGCTCTGGAAGCGATTTCCTCAGTCGCAAAAGTATCGCACAGTTGTTCAGGAATTCTTAGAGCGTTTCTTCCCTGTCGGTTCAACAAAGTAGGCAGCAGCAATGCAAGAGACGATCCGCTCTGTTCTCAATGAGATTTCCAGTTGGGTGTGGGGACCGCCGCTGTTGGTTCTGCTGGTTGGCACTGGCTTGTATTTGACCTTTTTGCTCCGGGGATTGCAGTTTCGACGATTGGGTCATGCTCTCTGGCTGGCATTTGTGAAGCGGCGGGAAACAGGTGCTGCTGGCGATATTTCCCATTTTCAGGCGCTGATGACGGCGTTGTCTGCTACCGTTGGGACGGGCAACATTGCAGGGGTTGCGACCGCTATTGCCCTTGGCGGTCCCGGGGCGCTGTTCTGGATGTGGATCACTGGACTGGTAGGGATGGCGACCAAATACTCCGAGGCACTCTTAGGAGTGCATTATCGGGAAAAGGATGCGCTGGGAACGATGAGCGGCGGTCCAATGTACTACTTGCGGAAAGGGTTGAACTCCCCATTGTTGGGAACACTCTTTGCGCTGTTTACTTCCATTGCTGCTTTCGGGATCGGCAATATGGTACAGTCCAACTCCGTTGCCGATGCTCTCCAGCATTCGTTTTCAATACCCGTTGAGATAACAGGTATCGTGCTGGCAATAGCGACGGCACTGGTTATCTTGGGGGGTATTCGCAGCATTGCCCGTGTGACCGAGGTGCTGGTTCCGTTTATGATCGTAGTTTATATGATCGGTGCCTTATGGGTCGTTGCATTGAATATTTCGGAAATCCCGGCAGTGATCGCGCTGGTCTTCCAGTCCGCTTTTTCTCCTACGGCAGCCGCCGGTGGCTTCGCCGGAGCTACGGTGTTGCTGACAATTCGGATGGGAGTGGCACGCGGGATCTTCTCCAATGAATCGGGATTGGGCAGTGCAGCGATCGCTGCGGCAGCAGCGCAGACTCGCCATCCCGTAACGCAGGCGTTGGTCTCGATGACTCAAACGTTTATTGACACAATCATTGTGTGCAGTTTGACTGGTTTCGTGATTCTGGTTACTGGCAGTTGGACAACGGGTGAAACGGGGGCACCACTGACAGCGATGGCGTTTCAGCAGGCGCTTCCCGGTGAGTGGGGTGATCTGATCGTAACTCTGGGACTGGTCCTCTTTGCCTATTCTACAGTTCTGGGATGGAGCTATTATGGAGAAAAAGCCTTTGAGTATTTGCTGGGAGAGAAGGTGGTGAAACCATATCGTCTTGCATTTGTTATCGTAGTATTGGTGGGTGCGGTTGTGCATCTGGATATTGTCTGGACATTCGCTGATATTATGAACGGATTGATGGCAATTCCCAACCTGATTGGGTTGATTGGATTGAGTGGTGTGATTGTGAAGCTAACAAAGGAGTACTTTGTTCAACAAGGCAATACACGGTAGCATGCGGGTAGGAAAACCGTTGATCTTGGTGGTCGATGATGTTGAAGAAAACTTGAATACTATTTCCGAGATTCTCCGCCGGAATGATTTCGACGTCATGGTGGCAGCATCGGGGAACGTTGCTCTAAAATTGTTAGAGCGACGCAAACCGGACCTTATCTTACTGGATATTATGATGCCAGAAATGGATGGTTATACCGTTGCCAGCATCATCCAGCGTCGACAGGAGTGGCAGGATATTCCCATTATCTTCCTAAGTGCCCTGACCGATGTTGATGCCAAAGTCAAAGGATTTGAAGTCGGCGGTGTCGACTATATCACTAAGCCCTTTATGGAGAAAGAAGTGATTGTCCGGATTAATACTCATCTGGAACTTTCATGGTTGCGCAAGTCCTTAGAACACACAATTAATCAACTTCGAGAGGCTAACCAGGCAAAAAATGAGTTTTTACGCATAATTTCTCACGACTTACGTTCACCCCTTGCTTCTATGGCGAACTTAGGAGAGCTTTTGCAACAAGACAGTGTAGCTAGTGATCCGCAGACTGTGAAGGAATCTGGGAAGATGCTGGCAGAAGTTGCCCACCAACTTCTTACCATGGTGAACGATTTATTGAATATAACAAAAATGGAAAGCGGACAATTCACCTTAGATCTGGCACATGTTAACATTGTGGATATTGCTCTGCGGAGTATCGGATTGATGCAAATGAGTGCTTCGGCAAAAAATATTAAACTGGTGACGGAATTTTCTGCTCAGCGCATCCCGGCTCTATTAGATTCTGCTAAGATAGGACAGGTCATTAACAATCTTCTTTCTAATGCAATCAAATTTACTGAGCCCGGTGGAACCGTAACTCTTCGTATTGAAGATCGAGGTGATTGGATTTTGTTGGAAGTTTCTGACACTGGGATTGGTATTCCGGAAGAACTTCTACCACACTTATTTGAAAAATTTGGTCCACATCAGCGTTTGGGAACTCAGGGAGAACAAGGAACTGGTTTGGGAATGCCGATAGTAAAAGGATTTGTAGAGCTTCACGGAGGAAGGATCCAGGTTAAAAGTCAGGAAGGTCGAGGGACAACTTTTACGATTATGCTACCCAAGCGCTTACCAATGACAGAAACGGAAACGGAGCAGGAGCGTCACTATGGAACTCATCCTCGTTCTTAACAGCATACTCATTGCTGGTGTCTTTCTTTTTTTACTAATTTCCTACCATCAATGGAAGCGGTTTATTGGTCAGGCGCGACAACAGTGGAACCAAATTTCCGGCACCACTGCGGATTTTATGCAGATTTCAAGTTCAGTTATTCAACAACTTCATCATATCCATAAACAACAACAACAGATTCTTGCTCAGTTGCGAGAACAATCGCAAATGCATCGTCAATGCCTTTCTTACCGGCAGGTTATAGAACGTTCCTTGCAGCGCCAAGAGGATCAAATTCGTAATCAAGTGGCGCAGTTAGTCAATCGGATATTTCAAAAGCTTGAACAGTGGTTTTTCGAGACCATTGGGAAATACAACCAGCAGCATCGGATCTTAGAACAACAGTCTCGAACATTACAGGTGCTGCAACGAAGTCTTTCTGAGCAGCTTGCACGGATTATACAGCAGCTTGAAGCTACTGTACTGTCTCAACAGCGAGCTTCCTCTCATTTTCACGATTACCAACGGCAGTTGGAGCAGCAGCTGGAACAACAAATCGAAGCGTTACAGCAAACTTTGCAAAAGCAGATGCAAACAGTATATGGATTTTTTGGAAGTATTGAGCGTGATGTACATAAACTTCTGAGCCATACTCGCGAATTTGGGAAACTGTCAAAAATTCATCAGCAATGGACAATTTCTGTTAGTAAACACATCAAAAGTTCCCTGCAAAATCTTCGACAGATTTACCGAGCTATTGATCGTCTTGCTGATCGTCTTTTTTATAATGGAGGGATGAAAGATGTGAATATAACTGAAGAAACAAAGCGGGTGCTTCCATCTCCAACATTTGGAGGATTAACACAGGAAATTCTGACTGATGAAATTGAAAATCTATTACGAGAACTCACGGTGTTGCACCAGCAATTGGAGCAACGCTTGCCGCATCTCGATCAGCAACTCTTGGCAAGCTTAGAGTCCATTTTGTCCGATATTGATAGCTCTGCTTCAAATCTTTTAGAGCGGCTCCGGGGACACACAACTCCTTCGACGTATCAGGTGCTGGTTTTGGAGGATTCACAGGTGTTCCAGGAACGTCTTCAAAATATTTTAGAACGTCGAGGTTATCAGGTGCTGGTAGCCACCTCGGTAGATGAAGCGCAAAGAATCTTAGAAACAGAGATTCCCAATATCATGTTGTTGGACATCGAGCTTCCTGATGGCAATGGATTGCAATTGTGTCAACAGTTACGTCAACAGCAAGAATTTCAGCGTGTTCCGATTTTGTTTATCAGTGCTTTGACGGATCGAGAGGTAAAGATCCAGGGATTTCGAGCGGGAGCTGATGACTATATCCCTAAGCCCTTCGATGAACTGGAATTAGTTGCCCGCATTGAACGACATTTGGAATTAGCTCAGTCACGTCAGGCTTTATCTGAAGGATTGTTTTCGATGATTCGTATTTTAGAAGCTGTTCTTCAATTGCAACAGATCTTTCTCCAGTTGGTACAACAATTGTCCAAAGCTCGAGCCGAAGCAGAGCAGGCAAATCAGGCGAAATCAATTTTCTTAGCCAGTATGTCACACGAATTGCGAACACCGCTGAATGCTATTCTGGGTTTTGCCCAAATTCTCCGTCAGGATCCGAACCTTTCGCCGAAGCAGCGGGAGTATGTGGAAACAATGTATCGTAGCGGTAATCACCTGCTGCAAATGATCAACGACATTCTGGATTTATCCAAAATCGAAGCTGGCAAGATTCAGTTGTTACCTGTTGACATCGAACTGGCACAGTTTGTGGAGGATCTGCGGGGGATGTTTCATTTGCGGTGTCAGGAGAAAGGCTTGTGGTTAAAATTTGAGGTTGATCCCCAGTTGCCGCAGTATATCGTTGCCGATGCGCAGAAATTGCGCCAGGTGCTGATTAACTTGATTGGTAATGCAGTTAAATTCACGGCACAGGGAGGAATTACCGTCCGGGTTCGACAGGTGACCGACTCAGAAGGTGAACCACGAATTCGGTGGGAAGTAGAGGATACCGGGCGCGGTATTCCAAAGGAGCAACTGGAAAAAATTATGGAACCGTTCCATCAAGTGGAGGCAATGGTCAGCGAGGGAACAGGATTAGGATTGACTATTTCCAGAGCGCTGGTTGCACTTATGGGAGGACAACTGCAAGTGCGAAGCCAGGTCGGAGAAGGATCTGTTTTCTTTTTCGATATTCCGCTGAAAACCCCGGTAGCAGCTATGCCAGAGGTGCATAAAACCACAACAGGATCGGCAGTCCCAATATCCCAGCGGCTCGTGGCTGCCAAGCCCGCTACGGTGCTGATTGTTGATGATAGCCGGACCAATCGGAAAATTTTGCGAGAGTTTCTTTCCGAAATGAACATTACCTGCGTTGAAGTGGAAAATGGCTGGAAAGCGTGGAAACTGATCCAGGATCCACAGCACGCATTTGATGTGGTCCTGACCGATATCGTGATGCCTGAAATGAATGGCATTGAGCTGGTAAAGCGGATCCGTTCAGCAGAGCAGGAGGGGGAGCATCTACCGATCATTGGTATCACTGCCAGTGTGCTGCAGCTTTCCAATGAGGAACTGCTGGAAATTGGCTTTGACGCTGTCCTCCATAAGCCGTTTAAACTGGAAGATTTAGTAAGGCTGTTGCAGGAAAAAACTTCGATCGAACTGGTCGAGGTGGAAGAACAGCCAGTTGAAACGAAAGCGTCTGTGACAATGGAAGAAATCCAGCAGTGGTTCAGCGAATTGCCTGAAGCAGTGCAAGAGCAGTTGATAGATGCGATGCTGGTGCAAGACCTGGACGCCATTGCCACAGCGTTGTCATCTCTGGAGTCGGACCATCCAGTCGTTCAATTCCTGCAGCAGAAGGTTCGAGATGGCGATGTGGTCTACTTTTCCAAGTTGTCGATGCAACTAACATAAGGAAGCAGGATGACGGAGCGCAAGAATCTGTCGACCGGGACCTCCAAAGAAGCACAGCAGCTTTCCGTCCCTTTCCCCGTTCGAGCGAAGGAGCGACTAACCCCGGAGGAAGCTCGTAAGCGCATCGAGGAATTGCGAGAGGAAATTCGGAAGCACGATTACCTCTACTATGTGAAGGCGCAGCCAATTATCTCGGATGAAGAGTATGATGCGCTGATGCGGGAACTGATCGAATTGGAACAGCAGTTTCCTCAGTTTGTAACCCCGGATTCGCCAACGCAACGGATCAGCCCTGAGTTGACGAAGGAATTTCCTGAGATTCCCCACGAAGTACCGATGCTGTCACTGGAAAATACGTATAGTCGGGAAGAAGTGCTGGATTTCGATCGGCGAATTCGGGAACTGCTGGGAGACGAGCCGTACCAGTATGTTGCAGAGCTGAAATTCGACGGTGTGGGATTGAGCCTGATCTATGAGGATTTTCGCCTCCAGCACGGTGTGACCCGTGGCACAGGGGAAGTTGGAGAGGATATTACCCCGAACGTTCGAACGATTCGCTCGATTCCTCTTCGGGTCAATGTTGTCTCTGTCGACGGCGTGCCATTTCACCGATTTGAAGTTCGCGGCGAAGCCTATATGAACAACGATGATTTCCTGCGGTTCAATGAGGAACGGAAAGCCCGGGGAGAACGTCCATTTGCCAATCCGCGCAACCTGACAGCCGGATCGTTGAAATTGCAGGATCCTAAGGAGGTGGCGCGTCGCCCCATCCGGTTCGTTGCTTACTATCTGCGTTCTCGACAGCCAGACGTTCAGGTTCAATATCAGCACCAGGCACTGGAAATTTTGGCCGCTATGGGATTTTTTGCGATGCCTCACTATCGGGTCTGCAGCACCATTGATGAGGTTTTTGCCTTCATTGATGAGTGGGAAACCAAACGGTTTGAGCTCCCATTTAACATCGATGGTATCGTGATTAAAGTTGATTCGATTGAACAGCAGGAACGGTTGGGCACCGTCGGCAAATTCTACCGATGGGCGTTTGCGTACAAATACAGTACGCAGCAGGCGCAAAGTGTGCTCCTGGATATTGTGCTGCAAGTGGGACGAACCGGAAAAGTCACACCCGTAGCGGTATTCCAGCCCGTTCACCTTGGCGGGACAGTGGTGCAGCGGGCGACATTAAACAATGAGGATTACATCAAACGCCTGGATATCCGCATTGGCGACACGGTCATCATTGAAAAGGGTGGGGAAGTGATCCCAAAGGTTGTGGGAGTGGTGCTGGAAAAGCGCCCTCCTGATGCGCAACCATTTGAATTTCCCCGGGTCTGTCCGTGCGAAAATCGCCAGCCGCTGCATCGGTATCCCGGCGAAGCAGATTATTACTGCGAATACGCTGAATGTCCCTGGCAAATTCGTCGGCGGATCGCACACTTTGCGTCCCGAAATGCGATGGACATTGAGGGGATGGGCGAAAAAATCGTGGATCAGTTGGTGACCCGTGGCTTGTTGCACAATGTGGCGGATATCTATGACCTTCATCAGCACCGGGATGCAATGGTGCACTGGGAAGGATGGGGGGAGAAAAAAGTTGAAAATTTGTTGCAGGCAATTGAGCGCAGCAAACATCGCCCGCTCCATCGGTTGATCTTTGGATTGAGCATCCGGTTTGTTGGCATCGAAACTGCCCGATTATTGGTCCATCGCTATGATTCTCTGGAAGCTTTGCGCCGAGCGTCTTTTGAGGAACTGGTGGTGATCCACGGTATTGGTACACGAACGGCGCGTGCCATCCGGGATTTCTTCGAGGATCCTAAGAATCTGGAGATCATCCGGCGGCTGAAAGTGGCTGGAGTAAATATGCAGCGCTTACCCGAAGAAGCACCAGTTACAACTGACTTGCCATTGGCTGGAAAAACATTTGTGCTGACCGGCACGTTGCCTCACTTTTCGCGAGAAGAAATGAAAGTGATCATCCTGCAATTGGGTGGTAAGGTGAGTAGTAGCGTCAGCCGGAAAACGGACTATGTGTTAGCCGGAGATCATCCGGGAAGCAAGTATCAGAAAGCACAGCAGCTTGGCGTTCCCATCATCGCTGAAACGGACTTTTTGCAGATGGTTGGTGCTTCATCGCCGGAAGAATTGCGTCGATTGTTGCAGCCCTGATGCACGAGCTGATTGCTGTGCTCGTTTTTGCCCCCTTTCGATAATGGCAGTGGGAGATCGATAAGGGTATGGAAATCGTGCGAAAGCTTCCGTTTGCATCCATTCCGGGTTGGCATCCAATAGCGCAGTTGTTTGTAAGCTCTGCTGCTTTTCGTCAGGAACGGTTTCCTGCAACAGAACAGCTCCAGTCCGATCCAGAAAGTGTGCTCCAGCGTCCCTATGATTGGAGCCTCTGGGATCAGGTGCTGACAGCGCTGCGGGAATCAATGGCTTCGCTGTCGCTGACGGAGGCACAACAGGCAATGATGCACAGCGCAGAAACGCAGCGTACCGTTCGGTTTGTCATCACCGGACAGCAGCCGGGCATTTTCAGCGGTCCTTTGTATACGCTGCTGAAAGTCTGGACAACAGTAGCGGCTGCGCGACGGCTTCAAGAACGATTTTCAGCGTACCATTTTATTCCCGTGTTCTGGGTGGATGACAATGACAGTGATTGGGAGGAAGTGTCGACCGTCTGGAGCTACGATGAAGAGTTTCGACTGCATAAACTCCAGATGGATTGGGAACCTCATCCGGCGCGAGCGCCTGTTTCGGAAGGAGTATTCGGGCAACAGGCACGCAATACGCTTCGCCGGTTTTACCATTGTCTACCGCACACGGAAGAGCGCAAAGCAGCACTTCGGCTTCTGGAGCCTTTATATCGATATCGCACCCCCTTTCTGGAAGCGTTTTTGCAGGAGATGCAATGGATTCTGGGGGATACCGGAATTTTGTTTCTCCGCGCTTCGGTACTCCGACGGCGGGGACTGCTTGCCACTATTTTGATCAAAGAGCTGGAACATCCGGAAAGGATTCGCCAGATTATCGAGACCCATCAGCAGTGGCTTCAGCGGTGGAATGTAACGTTACAGGCAGAGCCGAAAGCCTTCAATCTGTTTGTACTCCACAACGGTGAGCGGAGATCGCTCCACTGGGATGGAGAATTTGCCTCTCTTGGCGAGCAGCGATTTACCATTGACCAGTTGCTGGCGCTGGCAAGAACCCAGCCGGAACGATTGACCACCACAGTGTTATCGCGCCCGCTGGTGCAGGATGCCATTCTGCCGACGGTTTTAAGCATTCTGGGTCCATCAGAGCTGGCGTATTGGGCAGAGTTGCGGGAAGTCTTTGAAGATTATGGAATTCCGATGTCAGCAGTGCAATTGCGATACTCGGTGACGCTGCTGGAACCCAAGGCGCGGCGCAGCCTGCGCAAATTGCCCCTTTCGTACGAATCCTTGCTGCAACGGTATGAAGATGTTGAAGCTCAACTGCTGCAAACAACCGACTGGCAGCAGTATGAACGGCAACTGGTGGAAGCAGAACAGGCAATTCGCCATACAATGGAGCCGATTCAGCAGGCAGCAGCCGAGATCGATCCGGGATTGCAGGCAACGGCGGACAAAGCAACAACGGCAATGCTCAAGCAATTGGAAATTCTCAGGGCAAAAATGCGGCGGGCTTATAAGTTCCGGTTGGAAGTACAGCTTTCGCATTTGCAAAAAGCTCACCGGTATTTCTATCCGGAAATGCAGTTGCAGGAGCGTCGCATTACACCCTGGTATTTCATTGCCCGCTTCGGTCGTCACCGATTGCTTCAGGCGCTGCAATTGCTCCAGTTTGAAGATCCTCAAGCCGGGCACTTCCTGGTGGAGTTATAAGCGGAGGTTTCTTGCTTTTGTATGACACGGTTAGCGGTGGGAGGTACATCCCGGCATAGATCTTAGCGCTCAAATGCTACTTTTGTGTGGTACGCTGAGAGCAGCGGAGGTAACGGATTCTGGTAGAGGTTATAAACTGGGTTTCCTGCTGGTTGACAGGAGGACCTATGGCAGATTTAGTGGGAGTTCTGGTTCCCACGCGATACGAACAACGCCCAGTTCCGCATATTTTTGAAGAATGGGTTCGATAGGAGCATCGGTCTGGAGTGCTCGAAGTAAGCGGGCGTGTTGCAGCTCGTATCGGTATTGATGCTGCTGTGCAAGTTCGAACGCCTTCGACCAATATCGCTCAAATTGGCGCGGCTGTTGCTTGATCAGTGCTACTTCTGCTCGCGTCAGGGCACTGTATACCTCGCCGCGGGGATCCCGCGTTGCCCGGAAAAACGCTGTCGCCCGTGCTAAGGTACGGCGATAGCGCTCCCACTGCTGCTGAATTTTGTAAATGGTTGCTTCTGCCCAGAGCGTGTAGGCGTAGCTTACCCGATCATTCAGTGCTGTGTACAATTGTCCTGCTTGCGCAAAGTAACGGAGTGCTTTTGAAAAATCCTTACGCATTCGATGGACGTTGCCAATGCCGCAGTAAGAATAGGCGGTACCGAATTGATCTTTGCGCCGCCGCATCCGCTTGTTCGCTTCGGAGTAAAAAGCAAAGGATTCATCGAGCATTCCTCGCAGTCGAGAAACGCCACCCAGCCCGCACAACGTGTAGGCAATTCCTTCAGCATTCCCCTGTTCCCGGAATAACTGGTGAGCGGTTTCAAATCGGTGGTAGGCGCCAGCTAAGTCGCCGAAAAAGCGGAGCGCGCCAGCCGACGCCCACAGGGTATACGCATACCCTTCGGCATCCCCGTCCTGGAAGTACTGTTCCAGTAAGCGGTCGAACAACCTCAGGGCTCTGGGAAGATCGCCAAGTGCTCGATAGCACATTGCCTGTCCGGTCAACACATCCGTGGCTGCTTCTGCATCTTCCAGTCGGGTTGCCAGGTGAGCAGCCCACTGGTAGTGCTGGAGCGCTTTGCCAAATTGCCCTAAGAGGCGAAAGCAGTGGGCGCGTCCTAAGTGGACCGCAAGGCGATGCTCAATGTCCGATCGAGGAAGCAGTTGGCCTGCCTGTCGGTAATACTGCTCTGCTTCTGCGAATTTTCCCTGCTCCTGAAGCTGCTCTGCTGTGCGCAGCAATTTGTACGCGTCGCGTGTTTTCCGGGACATCATCAACCTCTGTTGCCGTTTATTCGTCGCCCTGTTGACGAAACATTCAGCAACACCATTTCGTCGATTGCCGGAACAGATGGAAGAAAGAGCAGATGGAAATACGGGAACAACAGGCGATCAGGACAACGTTGCAGGTGCCGGTTCGTGCCCGATGGGTTATTGACATTGATTGTGAGGAGGAAATAGGGGAGGCAATTGCTTTCGCTCGGTCCCACAACGTTCCGTGGCTGGTGCTGGGGGAAGGAAGCAATGTGCTGTTTCGTGGTGCCGGCGTACTTCCTGTTGCAATTCTGCATCTGCGAATGCAGACCATTCGTATCCTCGCTGATGGAGCACGACCTCTGGTGCAGGTTGCCGCTGGCTATCGATGGCACCAATTCGTTGAATGGACGGTTGCTGCTGAGTGGTGGGGCATTGAGAATTTAGCCCTTATCCCCGGTAATGTTGGGGCAGCCCCTGTTCAGAACATTGGCGCTTATGGCGTTGAACTCCAGAATGTGCTCTGGAGCGTTCGAGCGTATGATACGGTTGCCGAACAGATGGTGGAATTAACGCCGGAAGATTGCCAATTTGGTTATCGCAACAGCGTTTTCAAACAGCATCCCAATCGGTGGATTATCACTGAGATCGCGGTGCAATTGTCGCGCTCACCGAAACCGCAGCTTCAGTATCCTGACCTGGCTGCACTGCGGGAACGGTCATCGCTGACGCCCCGTGAAGTAATGGAAACAATCATCCGCATTCGTCGCCGCAAGCTACCAGATCCACAGCAACTGCCGAATGCAGGGAGCTTTTTCAAAAATCCAGTACTTCCCCGATCCCGATGGGAGCAACTGCGTCAGAAATTCCCATCGATGCCCGGCTACTCGTTGCCGTCGGGACAGGTCAAGATCCCGGCAGCCTGGCTCATCGAAAGCTGTGGATGGAAAGGCAAGCGGATCGGTAACGCTGGCATTTCCCCAAACCACGCTGCCATTGTGGTGAACTATGGCGTCGCTTCCGGTGACGAAATTGTTTCCCTTGTTGAGCGCATACAGGATTCAGTTCGGCGAACTTTCGGCATCTCGCTGGAGCCGGAGGTCCGGATTCTCTAAGGAACCGTATGGCTCGTGGAGTGGAACGACCGATCGTTTCTTGCGCATCCGTAAATTGAGTAGTTCAACAAACAGGGAAAACGCCATTGCAAAGTAAATGTAGCCGCGGGGAACGTGGATGTGAAAGCCTTCCAGCACTAACAAAACACCGACTAACAGGAGGAATGCTAAGGCTAACATTTTCAATGTTGGATGGCGGTGAATGAAGCGCGCAACGATGCCGGCAAACGCTATCATCAGCAGCATTGCCAGTGTGACGGCAATAATAATGATCACAACGTGATCTACCAGTCCAATAGCAGTGATAATGGAGTCCAGTGAAAAGACAAGGTCTATGGCGACAATCTGAAATAAAATTGTCCCCATAGAAGCATCCCGTAGTTTTTGGGAAGCAGACTCTTCCGATCCTTCCAGCCGGTTGTGAATTTCGATGGTACTTTTTGCCAACAGGAACAATCCGCCTGCCCAGAGGATGACGTCGCGGTAGCTCAACGTGAAATTCTGAATTGTCAGCAGCGGCTGGGTAAGATGGGCGATCCACGACAGTGCCAATAGCAGGAGAATGCGGAAAATCAACGCCAGGCTGAGCCCAATGGTTCGAGCCTTCGCTCGCTGATTCTCCGGCAGTCTCTGTGCAACAATCGAGATAAAGACGATGTTGTCAATGCCCAGAACAATTTCCAGCGCAGTTAGCGTCAGTAAGCTCCATAAGCCTTCTAAGGTAAGCAGATGCTCCATTTCATCTCTTTCCCGTTTCTCTTGAGTCTAAAGAACTGCGGTCAACGAACAATGGATCAAAACATTACTGTGGTAATGGTCTGAGACAAAAAGAAAAACGATCATGATCAGGAACGGAGTTGTTCGGAGTTTCTTTGTATTGCCTCTGTTGCTTGATCTAACGGGGCTGGATGGTCGGGAGACGAGAACAGTTTTATAAAGAGGTGCTGGATTTCCGGGCGGTAGTCCCCTTTTTGTTCAACTTGATCAATTTTTTCTTCCAATTCCCGTGTAAAATTAACGCTAACAAATTGAGGAAAAGCTTGTGACAGCAGGGAGAAAACTTTTTTACCCAGGGTTGTTGCATACAGAAAATTTCGGATCAAAATGACATAGCGCCGGATTTTCAAAGTTTCCAGAACGATTGCATAGGTTGATGGTCTCCCAATTTTTTGTTCTTTCATTTCATTTACCACTTCGGCTTCAGTATAAGGAAAGTACTTCGGTACTTTTCGAGTTTGCAAGCGTTCCAACTCTCCATCGGGTTTGTAAGCGTAAAGTCGAATCGGAGAAATCAGGGTGAATCCGGGTTCGAGAATTTCGGCTGGATAGCTTTCTTCAAAAGTGATTCCATTGAAAGAGAAACGAAGTTTTACGTGTTTTACTTGAGCTGCTTTCATTTGTGAAGCGATGAAGCGTTGGAGAATGAGTCGGTACACGCGGGCCATTTGATTTTGTTCTCTACTGCTAATACCTCTGTTAGCAAGGAGGAAGCGCAATTCTTCTTCATCAATTGGTTTTGTAATGCGGATTGCTTCATGTGTTCCCGGCGGTGCCCACTGCCTTGGAACAAATAGATTTTCTCCATAGCGTTGAATGATAAATTCCCGGGCAACGAATTGCCCTTGCGAAGAAATATGGATTGAATCAGTGCGATGATAAGTAATAAAACCTAATTCAAAAAGTTTTTGCAGCGTTGCCATAATTGTCGAGGAGTCCAGTTTTAACAAGTGGTTGGCTTGTTGTAAAATTGTGCTGGTTGTGAAAGGAGGTGGCGGAGATAATTCAGCAGTTTCGAAATCGATGTGAAATTGTGCGGCGTTCAGTTGCTGTTTGATGTGTGTTACCTCTTGGAGTTTTTCAACTGTGATTTGAACTGGTAGTCCCCTGAAAATAAAAGAGATCTGGTAAAGATGTTGTTTGAGTTGAGCTGTACGATTGACAATCCATCCAAGAACAGGAGTTTGTACACGCCCTGCTGAAAGGTTTTTTTCTGAAACCGTTTTTGCAAAAATTGAGATAAGTAGAATCCAACCCAGCGGTCATAGATGCGGCGCAGAATTTGCGCTGCTACTAAAGCCTTGTTCAACTTTCGTGCGGATCGAAGAGCATTTTCAAAAGCCTTTTTTGTTACTTCGTGGAATTCAGAACGGACGATGTTTTTATTGATCGGGCGCAAAGCGCAAAACAGATCGTAGCTGATTTTTTCACCTTCAGTATCCGGATCTGTCGCGATGAGAATAGTATCGAAGTCCAGGGCGATATTGCGGAGATTGTCCACCAGTTCCTGTTTATCAAATACTTCTGGTGCTTCGCAGCAGCGCTGCTGAATATTTTCCAGCTGTTTTCCACATTGCTGGCATTGGCGAATAGATTCGTAAACAGGGCGGAAGGTTGGTATTTCTACGCCCCACAGCCCATCGGATGTGCTGAGGTCAAAGACGTGTCCCAGGCTGGCAGTAATTGTAAGTATGGCTTCGGAGGAACAAACTTCATATAGAACAGAACGGTTTTGGATTTTTATTTGCGGTTGTCCGTAGAATCGGGCGATAGTTCGTGCTTTCGTTGGAGATTCCACGATGATTAGAATAGCGGGGGAGTCCAGAGCCTTTCCTTGAACCTGGGATTGCAGAAGTTCCGCTCGTTCTTTTTCTATCTTTTTTACGCAGTGTTGGAGTGCTTGCATGGTAAGTTTTTTTAAGTCAAGCGGTTGGTCGGTAATGGCTATTTTGCGCTGGGTAGCGGCGAGTAAGTTCGGGTTTTGGTAAAAAATTACCGCAGCTCCAGAATAAACTCCAATGCTCGACAGTCGGGATGTGCGTCCAAGCGCCTGGATGAAAGAAGTTGTGTCAGGAACTACAAGAACAAATTGGTTGTCTTGCTTTTCAAGAGTGAATAAGGCAACATTGTTGAGATACTCAAATATTCGTGGTTTCTGAAGCAGTGAGTTTAAAAAGTTTTTCAGAGTAGTAATGTCCGATTCCTTCCATCGCTGCTTTTGTAGAAAGCGCGACAGTCGCCGGTGAGTTTCTTCAGGTAGATTTTGAAAGTACCGCAGGGGTTTCAATATACTCAGCAGGCTGGATGCTTCAGTTAGCTTTTCAACAGAGATGCGATAATGCGGAAGATCGGCAAAGATGACATACTTAATGCTGGGGGAGTCAATGCCCCGAACTAAAGGATTGTAGGGATGAGCTATCCCTACGAATGCAGCAATTTCCCCGCGTTCAAAAGCAGGAAAGTCCCGAACGAAGTGCTGGTAGTGTCCTGTTCTGATGCCGGATTGATTCAGGTGTTCAATAGTGTCATTAATGATAGACGTATCTGTTCCCTGTGGAAAAAAGATCAAAATTCCGTTTTGCATCTTTTTGCACACCCGTGTGATTTCTTCCAGTGGTGGCAACTTCCGTACATGAGCCACAAAAGTTGTCACATTTCGGAGAGACATTGTGAACTTTCCAACGTCAAAACCCAGTAAGTTTCGGAAAAGCCGGAGCTTTTGTGGAGTGGCTCGAACGGTTGCTGATGATATGAGCAGTTGTGTCTGAATTGGATGGTGCCGAGCTTGAGAACGAATTTCCTCTTCTGAAAATCCTAAGAGACGGAATAGTAAATGAGTCTTTCGGGAGCTTTTGAGATATGAATCGACATCATCAACGAAAACCACATCGAAGTGGAAGGATAAGATGAGATCAGCGTTTTTATAAAAGAAATTTGTCGTTGAAACCAGAACGGCAAAGTTTCCCTGTTGAATGGTTTGTTTATCGGCTTTGCGTCCTAAATAGGCAGCCACAGAGGTGCACCGGGAAAGGTAGTTTGCAGTTTGTTGCACCAGGGCACGGGTTGGTACGAGAATATAGGCTCGCGAAATTTGCTTTCTCTGCAATTGGAATAAAATCCATTGGAGAGCGAAGGTAGTTTTACCAATACCGGTTGGCGCCGATAAAGCAAAAGATTCGCCCCGAAGAGCACGTTTTGCCCATATTTTTTGGAATGCGTTTAAATGTTTTCCTGTTTTGTTATGAAAAAATCGAGCAAATTGACGAAATCCCCTTTTTTGATCCAGGTATTTCTTGAAGCGAAGAATTTTTCTGTTCTGCCGGCATTCGCCACAGAAGTTGCCGGCTTCCAGGTCCATTGATAAAATATCGCCGCCACAGTTAGGACAGAGTTGCTTATACCGCAATTGGATTGATGCTTTGCTCATTGTCTGTTGATCTTTGATTTATTCTTCTTGCCGAAAAATTTTGTACCAAAAAATCTGTCGCAATATACACCAAAGAAGTGATTGAGAAGCTAAAGTTGCTAAAGATCGCAGTATACGGGCTGTGCCCTCTCTCAGGATTTTCCTGAAAGAGTCTAAAACCTGGGACTTTTTCAGCATGCTTTTAGTGGCGATGCTCAATGGGTATTTTGCGAGATCTGATTAAGCCGTTCCTGAACGATTAGAGGCGCAACAACGCTGAAGGCGAAGGAGGAAAGGATGAAATAGAACCACAGTAATGGGGCGTTATCTTTGCCGACAGTTAGATGGACTCCTTCTGCATATTTGTACAGCCAGTAAAGAGTGCCGATGGGGAAGAGAAGGAGAAGCCACGCTGTGGGGATTTTTGCGCCCAGGGAATTTAACTCTGACTTTGTGCGTACGAACCAGTAGATCAGGTAGATTCCAGCAGTGACAATAGAGAGGATCGCAACTAACACAAGATTGCGGTAGCGGATTTCTTGCATTGCGGCTCTCCGGTTTTGTGAAACACCATTGCACTCATTTTTTCATTTTTCAGGATGCTAAGTTACGAAAATTTTTCATTTCAACAGGCAAGGCAATTCTGGTACTGAAGATTGACAATCTTTGTGCTCTGTTCCAGTGGATTACGATGGAAGCCTCTGAAAATCGGCAGGTTGCGGTGTCAGGAAAGGGGAAGAAGATGGCGCCATCGCCATCACTGCTATTGTCGTCGCCATCAGTTGTAGTGTCAGGGAGGGCGAAGAGGCTGGCGGGTACAGCGGAATTTGGAGCGATCAAAGGAGCCT
>JALWJX010000041.1:14489-21055 GCA_026996895.1 Candidatus Kapaibacterium sp. | reverse complement strand
ACCGTTGATGGGCGAACCGTTTTTGTACCACTGGTAGGAGAGGCTATCGCCGGTTGCTGCTACCGAGAAGATTGCCTGTTCACCTAAGCAGACCGTCAGGCTATCAGGTTGTCGGGTGATCTGCGGTGGTTCGTTAACCGTCAGGAAGACAGCGGTGGAAGTATCTGGCGGGGAGCAGACGCCGGAGACAAAGACCTGATAATTTGCCTCATCAGAAGCAGAAACGGCAGGAAGGATCAAGACACTGTCAGTAGCGCCGTTGATGGGCGAACCGTTTTTGTACCACTGGTAGGAGAGGCTATCCCCGGTTGCTGCTACGGAGAAGATAGCCTGCTCACCCAGGCAGACCGTGAGGCTGTCAGGTTGCCGGGTAATCTGCGGCGGTTCATACACCGTGAGTTGGGCAATCTGCGAAGTATCCGGTGGGGAGCAGACACCGGAAACGATGACGAAGTAATCGCCAGCATCAGCCGTTGTGATATTAGTAAGGGTCAGAATACTGTCGGTCGCTCCTCCAATGGGTGCGTTGTTGTGATACCACTGGTAGGAAAGAGTATCGCCGGTGGCAGTGACGGTAAAGCTAACAGTGTCGCCAATGCAGGCAGTGAGGCTGTCAGGATTTGCGGTAATCTGCGGCGGTTCATTGACGGTCAGGAAGACAGCCACAGAAGTATCTGGTGGGGAGCAGACACCGGAGACAATGACCTGATAGCTGGCTTCATCGGAAGCAGAGACAGCCGGCAGGATCAAAACACTGTCGGTAGCCCCATTGATGGGCGAACCGTTTTTGTACCACTGGTAAGAGAGGCTATCGCCAGTAGCAGCGACCGAGAAAATTGCCTGCTCACCCAAACAGACCGTGAGGCTATCAGGTTGCCGGGTGATCTGCGGTGGTTCGTTGACGGTCAGGAAGACAGCCATAGAAGTATCTGGTGGAGAACAGACACCGGAGACAATGACCTGATAGCTGGCTTCATCGGAAGCAGAGACAGCAGGGAGCACCAGAACGCTATCAGTTGCGCCATTGATTGGCGCGCCGTTTTTGTACCACTGGTAGGAGAGGCTATCGCCGGTAGCAGCGACCGAGAAGATTGCCTGTTCACCCAGGCAGACTGTGAGACTATCAGGTTGTCGGGTAATCTGCGGTGGTTCATACACCGTGAGTTGGGCAATCTGTGAAGTATCCGGTGGAGAGCAAACGCCAGAGACGATGACGAAGTAATCGCCAGCATCGGCAGTCGTAATGTTTGCAATGGTCAGAATGCTATCGGTCGCACCTGCAATGGGTGCGTTGTTGTGATACCACTGGTAGGAAAGGGTGTCGCCAGTGGCAGCGACGGTAAAGCTAATGGTATCACCGACGCAGGCAGTCAGGTCGCCGGGATGTGCAGTAATCTGCGGCGGTTCGTTGACAATAAGCTGGGCGTCAGCAGAAACAGAAGGAGAGCAAATTCCCGATACAACGACGGTGTACAGTGCCTCATCGGAAGCAGAGACAGCAGGGAGGATTAAAACACTATCAGTAGCCCCATTGATAGGCGAACCGTTTTTGTACCACTGGTAGGAGAGGCTATCGCCAGTAGCAGCGACCGAGAAGATTGCCTGTTCACCCAGGCAGACCGTGAGACTATCAGGTTGTCGGGTGATCTGCGGTGGTTCATACACCGTGAGTTGCGCAATCTGCGAAGTATCAGGCGGGGAACAGACGCCAGAAACGATGACGAAGTAATCGCCAGCATCGGCAGTTGTGATGTTGGCAATAGTCAGAATGCTGTCGGTTGCACCTGCAATGGGCGCGTTGTTGTGATACCACTGGTAGGAAAGAGTGTCACCAGTGGCAGTGACGGTAAAGCTGACAGTATCGCCGACGCAGGCAGTGAGATCGCCGGGATGTGCAGTAATTAGCGGTGGTTCGTTGACAATAAGCTGGGCGTCAGCAGAAACAGAAGGAGAGCAAATTCCCGATACAACGACGGTGTACAGTGCCTCATCGGAAGCAGAGACAGCAGGGAGCACCAGGACGCTATCAGTAGCGCCGTTGATAGGCGAACCGTTTTTGTACCACTGGTAGGAGAGGCTATCCCCGGTTGCTGCTACCGAGAAGATTGCCTGTTCACCCAGGCAGACCATCAGGCTGTCAGGTTGCCGGGTGATCTGCGGTGGTTCATACACCGTGAGTTGGGCAATCTGCGAAGTATCCGGTGGGGAGCAGACACCGGAAACGATAACAAAGTAATTACCAGCATCAGCCGTTGTGATATTGGTGATGGTCAGAATGCTGTCGGTCGCCCCTGCAATGGGTGCGTTGTTGTGATACCACTGGTAGGAAAGAGTATCGCCAGTGGCAGAGACGGTAAAGCTAATGGTATCACCAACGCAGGCAGTGAGATCGCCGGGATGTGTAACTATTTTGGGCGTCTGGAGCAGATAGAGAAATAGTGAGTTGGCAGTGTCACTTCCACAATCGTTGTCAGCAATGACACGGATATACAGAGAGGCGCTGAGATTTCCAATGATTAGTTGGAGTTGGGGGTAGATGGTAGTATCGATGGTAGACCACGTATTCCCGTTGTAGGAACTTTGCCAGACAAAGATTGGTGCCGGTTTCCCTTGTACAAGTGTTGCGTCGATGAGCAGTGTGTCTCCGGGACAGGCAGACAATGTGGATGGAGCCAGTGTGACAACGGGTGCATCGTTCACGATAAGCAAGAACACATTGGAAGTATCGCTGCCGCAGCCGTTGCTCACGACAAGGCGGATGAACGTGCTATCCAGGTCGGAGGAAGTATTCGAGATAACCAGGGTAGAATCTGAACTCAGCAGTTCCCAATCTTCTGGACCACCTGAGTATTCGTTGTACTCCCAGCGGAAACTGAAGTTCGGAGTACCGGTGACGGAAGGATTGATCCGGAGCGTGTCACCAGCGCATAGGGTAAGATTCGGGAATGTTGCAGTGATGGTTGGTGGATACTGAATGAACAACTGAGCAGTTGTGGAAGTGGTCGAACCGCAGCTATTGGTATAAGTAACTCGCACCATAGCGTTGTCCATCGTTTCCACTGCTGTCAGATACAGGGTATCGCCGGTGCTGCTGAGATTGCTCCATGTCATTCCGCCGTCCGTACTGAGCTGCCATTGTGCTGACGGTGATGGTGTTCCGGTTGCCGTTGCAGTGAACATCGCAGAGTCGGAGAGACAAACTGTTTGATCCGTCGGCTGTGTCTGGATGGAGGGTGGAGCGTAGATGGTAATTGGTGCCGAGGTGTCGGCTGCCGTTGGATTTACCAGATCCCGGACGCGAATGCGATAGACCCCGGCAGGCAGGGATGGAGGAATGACCCACCACCAGCTAACCGTGGTTTGTGCGCGGGTGTTGATTTGCACTGTGTCCAGCGGCGTTCCGAATGTCGTGGTATTAGGATTAGACCGTTCGATTACAAAGTGGGTGAAGCCAACCGATTGCCAGCGAATTTCAACCGAATCACCGGGACACAGAACTGTTGCCGTGGTGGGTGAAAGCAGGATCAAGGAGGAGGGGAGCAGCTGAAAGGAAACGATGCACCCGTCGCGGGCACCATCCAATGTGCTATCATAGTGGGTTGGGGTGATTGGGAAGTTTGGCGAAGACGTGAAACTTCCAACGGTAATGGTGCTATTGGGAACGTTTTTCTCCAGAGCAATTGGTGCCTTAATGTGGCGAGCTAATCCGGGGGAAATAGTCCCGTCTGCTGCATTGCCGCCGAAATAGGTTGCATAAAGCAAGTCGTTTGTCCCATTCCCATTGAGTTGAAAGGCAGCGAAGAAGAGATCAGATGCACCGCCGGGAGCAGTGGAAAAATACGCTCCATCTGTTAGCGGAATATCACTCGATTTGGTGTTGCCGACAACGAAGACAGTGTCGCCGGCAACGGCAATTTCTCCACCGAAGTCGTCATTGCTTCCGCCATACAGTGTCGCATATACAAGAGAAGCAGTTCCACTGTCAGCAGGGTTAAATTTGGCAATGAAAGCATCAATACTGGTGTAGTCGGTGTTGTTGGATGTCGTGTCAAACGCACCAGCAGTGGTTGGAAAACTGTTGAGTGGATTGCCGTTTTGATCATAATCAGCGTAGGCGCTACCGAAAATGTAGACATAGCCGTTGTTATCCACAGCGATGCTGTTGCCCCAGTCTTTGTTTTTCCCTCCAAAATAGGTGGAATACACCAGGTCATTCATTCCGTTGTTTTGAGGATTGATAATTGCCAGAAAAGCATCGGCATTGAGGTGCATGTTGGGCCAGGGATGGAAGTTCGGCGTCCGATCAAATGCCGTGCTGGTAGTATGGATCATCCCGCGGGCAATACCGGTGATGTAGAGTTTACCGTTGCGAACAGTCACATCGGTTCCAATGCATTGCACCAGCGCAGGGGAGGCGCTAAAGAATGTGCTGTACTCGATGCTGCTCCCCGTGGCGTTAAGCTGCACTAATACCAGATCTTCAATGGAAGTTCCCTGGTGCGTGTTATCTACCGGATTGGAAGAAGTAGGGAAGTTTGTGGAGGTTGTAAATCCCGTGATGACCGGTTTGTTCCCATTGAGGGCGATGCCAAAAGCGATATCATCACCGTTTACCCCCAGGAAAGTGGAAAAGACCAGATCACTGCCGGTTGCATTGAGTTTGGTCACAAAGATATCCTGGCGAGAAGCATACGTTGTGTCGTATGCGCCTGTTGTTGTCGGAAAATCGCTGGATCGGGTGTATCCTGTGATGTACGCATTCCCGCTGTTATCGATCGCCAGATCGTACGCGACATCGGTACTGCTACCGCCGATAAACGTGCTGTAGCCTAAGGTTGTGCCGTTGGCAAGCAGTTTGGTGACAAAAGCATCCGTGTTGCTATAGGTCGTGTCATAAGCACCAGAGGTTGTAGGATAATCGGCTGAGCGAGTAACTCCAGCGACGTAAATGTTGCCATTGTTGTCTTTTGCAATGCCGTAGATGACGTCAGTGCTGCTGCCACCGATAAAAGTGCTGTATAGCAATGGGTCGATAATCAGTGGGTAGCGAGAATCGTAAGAATCGATGACAAATCCGAGTTCATATTGCGGTGTCGCAGTGGGATCTTCGGCGGTAAGATGCTGAAGCTGGAAATGGGCATTTCGGGGCACAATACTGTCATTAATTTTTTGATAGACAAAGAGTTCGCCGGTAATGAGATGCCCAATGGAGGTGTACAACAGGAGTTTATCGTTAACAATAGCAGCAGAATCAGCTCCTGTGATCTTCCACCGAATGCGTTGGGGATCGCCACCCGGATGCACAATAAAGTCATATCGGAGATAGCGGTTTTCCTGATACAACCGTAAATCGATTTCGGGATAGATGCTGGGGTAAAGGAGTTCGGCAAAACGAGAAACGTTCGTAAATCGATGTTTGCCACGGATATAGTGCAGATGTCCTGCTAATGGGAGCATTGGCTGCACGGATCGTAGCTTTGTTTGGTCAAGGGTGAATTGCAGGACGTGCCCTTTTTCAAGCCAGGGTTTTGCGGGATGCCGGCGCAACAGGTGGTAATAAGTAAGCGTAATGCCTTCGGGTGTGATCCAGTAGTCGATCGACGGAGCACTGGCATAGAACTGTACTTCGGAGCTCCACTGTCCCCGGTTTTCGATAAAGCCGACTGGCTGTGCTAAAGCGTGCTGTAGTAAAGCACCAACGACCAGTGCTACGACTACGCCGTAACGATTACCCATTCAATTCCCGTTTTCCGTCTCCACAACTTCGATATGTGAGTAACGCAACAATTGTGCCAGCGTTACGAAGCCCTCTTATGAAGGTTCTTTCTTCACTTTTCTCTTACTGTCGAAAAATCACCAGCCACCTGTGTAAACGGATACTGCTCAAAGGATCTGGTATTTGCATGAACTTCCGGTGGTAAACCGAATGTGTAAAGATGTAACGTTCAGGAAGATGGTTGCACCGTACCGGGACTGGATGTTGATGCTGGCGCTTCATCCGGTACCTGGCCATTATTTGTGACGGTTGTCGCAGAGGAAGTGGATGAGGAAGAGGGTTCGTCAGTAGTTGATGATTCAGTCCGATATCGCTGGTAGTCTTTGATGATCATATCCAGCTCATCTCCTTCAATGGTTTCCTGGGCAAGTAAGATTTTAGCGGTGGTATGGAGTAAATCTAAGTTTTCACGGAGAATCGCTTCAGCTTTGCTTTCTGCTTCCCGGAGAATTTTTGCGATCTCCTGATCAATCAACTGGGCAGTGGCTTCACTGAAATTGCGGGGCTGCGCCACTTCGCGTGCCAGAAAGATTTCTTCGTGGTGGAGGTCAAAGTGAATTGGTCCAATGCGCTCGCTCATTCCCCATTCGCAGACCATTTTGCGTGCCAGTTCAGTTGCACGCTTCAAATCATCGGCTGCTCCGGTCGATAGCTGCTGGAAAACTAATTTCTCAGCGGCTCGTCCGCCTAAAAGAATAACGATGCGGTCTTCGATGTACTCCTTGGTATACGTGTGTTTGTCCTCGTCCGGCAGGTAAGAAGTGACCCCTAAGGCGCGGCCGCGAGGGAT
>JALWJX010000041.1:0-14479 GCA_026996895.1 Candidatus Kapaibacterium sp. | reverse complement strand
CCGTTCCACACCCATCAGGATTTTGTCCTTTGCGTACTCAAAATCCGCCATTGTCACAGCGGGGCGATTGTGTCGCGCAGCAGCTAAGGCTGCTTCATTGACCAGATTTGCCAGATCTGCACCGGAAAATCCGGGAGTACTTCTGGCAATTGTTTCTAAATCCACATCCTCGGCAATGGGGATGTTGCGAGTATGAACTTCCAGAATTCCCAAACGCCCTTTGACATCGGGGCGATCAACAACGATCTGTCGGTCAAATCGCCCTGGTCGAAGCAGAGCGGGATCTAAAATGTCCGGACGATTGGTGGCAGCAATGACAATGATTCCGGTATTCGGTTCAAAACCATCCATTTCCACCAGGAGCTGATTGAGCGTTTGCTCCCGCTCATCGTGCCCACCGCCCAGACCCGCACCTCGCTGGCGTCCGACCGCGTCAATTTCATCGATGAAGACAATACAGGGAGCGTGCCGCTTGGCTTGCTCAAACAGATCCCGGACACGGCTGGCGCCGACGCCGACGAACATTTCTACAAAATCAGCACCGGAAATCCAGAAAAA
Organism: Candidatus Kapaibacterium sp.; assembly: GCA_026996895.1. Taxonomy (GTDB): domain Bacteria; phylum Bacteroidota; class Ignavibacteria; order Kapaibacteriales; family WFXC01; genus WFXC01. The sequence continues at coordinate 13,921 of JALWJX010000041.1, read as the reverse complement.
AGGAACGTTTGCTTCTCCAGCAACAGCACGAGCCAGCAGCGTTTTGCCCGTACCCGGTGGACCAAGCAGCAAAACACCGCGAGGAATTTTGCCCCCCAGTCGCTGGAATTTCTGAGGATCTTTCAAAAATTCGATGATTTCGTACAGTTCGTATTTTGCTTCTTCTGCTCCCGCAACATCTTTGAAAGTAACAGTGTTGGAATCTGAGGGCATAAAGACGCGAGCACGGGATTTCCCAAAGCTGAAAATGTTTCGTCCCGGTGCATTGTTCGCCATTCGACGAACTATGATGAAATAGAGCGCTAACAATGCAATCCACGGAAGGATTGAAATGAACATATTCCACCACGGACTTTCCTTTTCTTCGTACGTCCAGGTGATGCCGTGAGCACGCCATAGCTTTTCCGTTTCAGAGTCAACAATGCCCAGTTTCGTAATGAAATGGCGAATGGTCCGCGGCTTTCCGTCGATTTGAATTTGAATTGGTTCCTTCAGGGTACCGTGGAATTCAAAATCGTTGAACTCTGACTTTGTAATGACTGCCGAAGCAATCTTATCGTTCTCCAGGAGTTCCAGATACTTGGTGTAAGAGATCTGCCACTCAACTTTATTCGTGCTCTGGAACATAATGTAGAAGAAAATGACGGATGCAAAGATCCCCAACCACAACAGCACGGCACGCAGAAAGCGACTGGGGTCACCCTGCCCCGGAGGGAAAGGGGGTTTCGGCGGTAAGGGTGATCGTCGCTGAGACTGCTGTGGTGGCTGTTGCGATGACTGTTGTCGTTGTTTTTCACCCATTGTTGCTTGTACTTTGTGTCCCTGCTGTTTCACTATCCAAAACGTAAATGTCCTGTAAATAGCGTCCTCCTTCGTTATAGTCCATTCCGTATCCTATGACGAACAGCGGTGCAATAGCTTTTCCAACGTATTCCGGCGGAGTTCCCTGAAAAGTGTCGGGTTTTAGAAGCAGGGTCACGGTTTCTATGCTTTTCGGGCGGTACTGTGCCAGATAGTCCCGGATTGCCTGCAAAGTGAGACCGGAGTCCACAATATCCTCAATGATGAGCACGGGGCGATCCTGCAAACGCTGATGGTTGGTAAAAAACTCAATATGGACTTTGCCGGAAGAGTACATATGTGCTCCGTAACTCTGAGCGCGGAGAAAAGTAATTTCGCAGGGAATGTTCATTGCCCGGATGAGGTCGTTGGCAAACATAAACGCTCCTTTTAAGATCACAACGCAAACTAATTCTTCAGATCGATGTCGCTGGACAATTTGATGCGCTAATTGCCGGACGATTCCCTGAATTTCCTCAGCAGATAAAAGCCGCTTAAATCGCTTACCGTGCACAACAACAAAAGGATCTGTACTCATTCCCGTTTTGCCTCTTTGTTTGGTCCCATTGATTTCCATTCCAACCGGAGCACGCGACGGGTGTTGTCGTCAATTTTAAATCTTTCACTGATTTGATAGCCACAGACGTAAATGATCTCATTGTCTGGCGTTGTCAGTACGCAAACGGTGGGACGTTCCAGCACCGGTACTTTTTGGTTGGTTAAAAAGTCGCTCAGTTTCATTGGTGCTGCCATTCCCAGCGGCTGAAAGAGATCGCCTGCTTTCCACGTTCGGAGAATCAAGCGCTGCGGTACTTTGGCACTGTCTACAAAGTGATACTTCTTTGAGCGTCGCCAGCGGCTGCGGGGAAGCTCCCGGAGACAGAGTTGTTTTCCGTCGATGGTGAAGCAACCCGTTTTTTCAATAGTTTTTTGCACAGAAACAGCCGCAGGTGGGGTACTGAGAATGAGTAAATGGCGATCTCGAAGGGCAACGAGATTTTTTTGAATGGTTTCTATTGTGCCAGTTTGTTTGTGTGCCACCGATAAGATTCGTTCCAGTTGGTGCCACTGCGGCGTGAATCCAAAAGAGCGAGCAATAAGGCGAGCTAAGAGCTCTTTTTGCAAAAATGGTGGCTGTGCCATCAATGCTGGAAGGTGGAGCGCAATGGTATGCTCACTTTTTTCTGCGACGAGCTTTTCCTGTAAGCTTGCGACAAGGTGATCCAGATATTCATCCAGATCAGCAAAATGAGCGGCTGTGCGGGCTAAAGTGTCGATGATGTTGGGGTTAAATTGCTGTGCCAGTAAAGGAAGCAGTTGGTGGCGAATGCGGTTGCGTCGGTAGCGCAAATCCCGATTGCTGCTGTCTTCGCGCCACTGGAGGGAGCGGGCACGGGCGAAGGTGTGAATGTCACTGCGGTCCCATCCCAGGAGTGGGCGGAAGAGCAGCGTTTGATCCGAAAGGGAGCGAAGTTGGGCAATGCCCGCTAACCCGGTTACGGAGCTACCACGGAGGAAGTTGAGCAGGACTGTTTCTGCTAAGTCGTTTTTGGTGTGTGCTGTGCAGAGGTATCGGATGTTCAGTAACGATGCCAGTTGCGCAAAGCAGGCATAGCGAAGCTGGCGAGCCCCCTGTTCTAAGTTCCATCGCTTTTTTCGGACATAGTCCCGAACTGGAGCAGAAGCTGTTATGAGCGGAAATCCATAAGTCGCTGCAAGTTGCTGAACGAAAGCGGCATCCTGATCCGATTCTTCGCCACGGAGCTGGTGGTTGAAATGCAGCAGAATTGGGAGCAATTCTAATTCCGGCAGAAGAAGAAACAGGACATCCGTGAGAACTGTTGAGTCTATTCCCCCGCTAACTGCGACCAGGACCGTTTGGTGGACGATGGCATTTTTGCGAAATTCTCCGCGGACCTGGTGGAGTTTCCGCAGCAGAGTCAGCGAGAGGGGACCTGTAGAAGGGAGGGCAGCAGGAATAGGAGAGAGTATCGGGGTAATGGAAACTGGAAAGTCATCAACCATTAGCCGGGAGGGAAGTTTTTTGAAGTGATACCGTAGAGATTGGCGGTGACGGCGCAGCCGCTCCTGAAGGTATTCTGCAGAGAATTTCTTCATTCTGCACTGCTGGTTGCAAGTTCTAACGAGGGGCTGTGCTGATGAAATTGTTCGAGGTAATGCTCTAATAGCGTTCGTACTTCCTCATAAGAGGCTGCTGTGACCAGTTGCTGGCGAAGCTGGGCAGATCGGGGTAGCCCTTTGAAGTATCCGCTATAATACTTGCGGAAAATTCGAATTCCTCGTTCGGTGCCGTAGAATTCCAGCGTAAGCTCCAGATGTTGCAGACAGACGGCGATACGTTCCTCAAGCGATGGAGGAGTGGGTGGCTGTCCGGTTTGCAGGTAGTGTTTGACCTCTCGAAAAATGAAAGGATTCCCAATAGCTGCTTTTCCAATCATAATCGCATCGCATTGTGTGTTCCAGAAAGCCTCTGCGGCTGTTTGCCACGAAGTAATGCCACCGTTCAGAATCACGGGCATAGAAACTTTTTCCTTAACGCAATCGATCCATTCCCACAAAGGGGTACCCTGATGACCCATATCGCGGGTGCGACAGTGAATGGCTAATGCTGCTACCCCAATGTCTTCCAATTGCTGAGCAACTTCTACAATGCGGATTGAGTGGCGATCCCATCCCAGGCGGGTTTTGACAGTTACTGGCAGCCGCACACTGTCGATCACGGTTTTGACCAGGCGCAGCATTCGGGGGATATCCCGCAAAAGGGCAGCACCTGCATTGCGCCGTACAACATTTTTGACCCAGCAGCCACAGTTGATGTCGATAAAATCTGGTTCGAATTGCTCTGCAATGCGTGCTGCCTGGCGCATAGTTTCAGGATCGCCACCGAAAATCTGGATGCCTACCGGTCGTTCGCGCTCATCAATGCGAATTTTTTGTAAGGTTTTTGCTGCATTGCGTACCAGTCCGTCGGAAGAAGCAAATTCAGTGTAAACAATATCCGCTCCCATCGCTTTGCAGATCAGGCGAAAAGGAAGGTTGGTCACGTCTTCCATTGGCGCTAAAAGCACCGCATTCGGAATTTGAATAGTTCCGAACTGGAGCACTTTTGCCGGCAGCATTATTCTCCGGGTCATTTTCTTTGTGAACTTTGCTAACTACAAAAAACGGATGTTATTGGGAATTCGTGGAGTGCACAGCTTCTATGAGCTGTTGCAGGACCGCAAGGATCGCTTCTTTCGATATCGATCCCATTTGTACAAAGGTTTCCAGCAAGTGTTGCAAAATATCACGGTCAACCGTATGGTGTTGGACAAGTTGGGCACGGAGTGCCAGCAGGAGCAGGAGTTGGGTATCTATGAGTCGTTGCTGCTCCGCTGTAGACAGCAGATGTTCCGAACGCCGGGATTGCATAAGGAGATGATCGATCAGCACTAAAGCAGCCATTGCTTCTGCAACCGGGACAATGCGGGGACAGATGCAGGGATCGTGCCGACCGCCAGTTTGAAAGGTGACCGGATTGCCTTCCAGATCTACCGTTTGCTGTGGACGCTGGATCGAAGAGGGTGGCTTGACTGCCAGCCGGAGCACAATGCGATTGCCGGTAGAAATACCGCCGATGATGCCGCCAGCGTGGTTGGTTTTCGTCCGAAATTGCTGCGTTTCAGGGTCGTATTCCCAGGGATCATTGTGCTCACTGCCTCGCTGCGTGGCAACCTGGAAGCCATCGCCAAATTCCACTCCTTTAACTGCTCCAATGGAGAGCATCGCAGCACCTAAATCAGCTTCCAGTTTCTCAAAGACTGGTTCACCTAATCCTGCAGGACATCCATCGATCCAGATTTCAACGATTCCGCCAATGGAATCTCCTTCAGACTGAACCTGTCGCACCACGCTTTCCATCTGGCTGGCAGCTTCGGGATTGGGTGCTCGTAAAGGGTTTTGCTCGATGAAATCTGGTATGACGGTTGTTGCTCTGACCGTGCCAATTTGCCGAACAAATCCAAGGATCGTTATTCCCATTGATTCCAGGAGTTGCCTGGCAATGGCGCCGGCTGCCACCCGGGCCACCGTTTCTCTGCCGCTGGCGCGCCCTCCGCCGCGATAGTCATAAATCCCGTATTTCTGGAGGTATGAGAACCCTGCGTGTCCCGGACGGAGAATCCGTGCTAAGTGACGATAATCCTTGGGACGGGCATCCTGGTTTTTGATCAAGATGCAAATGGGAGTACCGGTTGTTTTGCCCTCGAAAATACCGCTGATAATCCACGGCTGGTCTTCTTCACGACGCTGGGAACTCAGTTCTGTGAATCCAGGGCGACGACGGTGGAGTTCTTGCGTAATGCGATCGAGATCAATAGGAATATTGGATTGCACACCGTCGATCACAACGCCGATAAATGGACCGTGACTTTCGCCAAAGGTTATGACCCGAAAAAATTGTCCAAAGCTGTTTCCTGTCATCCTCATTTTTTGGATACGTTTTGCGTTCCTGATTGGTCGCCTAAGAAACGATTGGATCCCTGAGGATGTTTTGACATCCGCAGAGAAAGTTGTATAATTGCACTTTGTTAAAAATATAAACGGAGTCGATACCGATGTTTGAGAGCATTGTTGTCCGTAAAGAGGGCGATCTGGCGATTGTAACGTTGCGGGGTGAATTTATAGGCGGAGAGGAAACAGATCAACTGCGTGATACATTGAAAAAGTTACCGGCAGAGGGAATCAAGAAGGTCATTATTGACCTGGGAAAGGTAAGCTATTTGAATTCTACAGCGCTTGGCGTGTTGATTTCTGCCCACGCCACTTTTACTAAAGCGGGAGGAAAAATTGTATTGGCGAACCTGACAAAGGGAATTGAAAACATTTTTATCATTACCAAGCTAACGTTGATTTTTGACATCTATTCATCTGTTGATGAAGCGCGGAAAGCACTAATAGAAAAACGGAAAGAGTCGAACTAAAAAGGGATCTTATGCGATGAAAAACGCTTTCAACGTTATTGTCATTACGCTTGCAATGGCCATTTCTTTTGCCTTTTACTATTTTGTAATGGGGGATCCTGCGAATTTTAAGGATGGGACAAAACGGAAGGAACCAAAACCGGGCAATGTGCTGGGGACAGTGTATACGGGAGGACCATTGGTAGCAGTGTTGATGGGGTTGATTCTGATTTCTATCACTTTTGTTTTTGAACGGAGTTTTTCGCTGAAAAAAGCTCGGGGAAAGGATGACTTAGCAGAGTTCATCAAGCGAGTGCAGAAGAAAATCGAGGAAGATGATATCGAGGGGGCACTGGCAGAGTGTGATAAACAAAGAGGGAGTTTGGCAAATATTCTGAGGGTGGGATTAGAGAAGTATCTGGCTATTAAGGATGATCCGAACCTGGATGCGGAGAAGAAGCTGCTGGAGATCAAGCGGGTCATTGACGAAGCAACGAATCTGGAAACTCCACTGCTGGAAAAGAATCTGGTTATCTTATCGACCATCGCTTCTATTGCAACGATGGTAGGGTTGTTGGGAACAACGATTGGGATGATTCGGGCTTTTATGGCATTGGGGTTGAGCGGGACGGTCTCAGCAGTACAGTTAGCCATTGGAATTTCTGAGGCTTTGTATAATACGGCTGGTGGCTTGACCGGTGCGATTATTTCGATCGTGTTCTATAACTACTTTACCACCAAGGTTGATGATTTTACTTATATGATTGATGAAGCGATTCTGAGCATCACGGAGTTACTGGCAATTAAGTTGAAGAAGTAAAACTGAGGGAGTAGAACCGTGCCGAAAATTAAGAAACGGCGGCTGGGAATTTCCATTGATATGACTCCGCTGGTGGATATCACCTTTTTGCTCCTGACCTTTTTTATGTTTACAGCAAAATTTAAAACAGAGGCGGAGTCGCAGCAGAAGTTCGTTATTGAGCGACCGAAGTCGACAGCGGATACCAGTAAGATACCGGACAAGGATCTGGCTATTATTAAAATTGCCATCGACACCGTGGCAATGGATACTTCTTATTACTATGAAATGGTCAATCCGAAGGACTGGCAGCAGGTACTGGCATCGGTCAAGGATTTGCCGGAAGAAATGCGCACAGCAGTACAGTTAAAGGTTGGGCTTGGTCTGCTGGAGAAATTGATTCGTCAAACCCGCATTGTCAATCCCAGAACGCGCTTTGCTATTGATGCGGATCGGCGGATTGAGTATCGCTGGGTTGAGCAATTGATGGATGTAATGCGGCGGCAGCACGCGACCGTTTTCAATTTCGTGACAGACAAAGAAGGTGGATAAGGTTTCACAGGATAAGGAGAAGAGTCAATGGGTGCTGCTGATTTTGGCGCGGGAGGAAAGCAACCCCGGCAGAAGCGGGGGTCTTTAGCTCCAAAGCGCAAGAAAAAGAAACGGATCGGATTTCGAATTGATATGACACCATTGGTGGATATTACCTTCTTGCTCCTGACCTTTTTTATGCTGGCAACCCGCTTGAGCCAGCCGCAGGTAATGGAAATGTCCATTCCTCCCGAAGTAACGGAAGTTGAGGTGAAAGAGTCAGAGTTGCTGACGCTCTACATCCGGGGCGATGGGAAGATTTTTTATGCCTTAGGACAACAAGAACCGAAAGAAATACCATTGAGTGAGTTGCAGCCATTGGTGGTTCGAGAGAATGTTCGCACTGAGAGTCGACTCATTACGGCGCTGAAAGTTTCTCCGAAAGCACCGTATGGTCGGGTGATTGATGTGCTGGATGAACTGAATTTAGCAGAGATCGAAATCACAGCTCAATTGGCGGCTAAAAACATTGAGCGGAAACGCCGCTTTGCGCTGGTGCCGATTTCGGAGGAAGAGCGCGTGAAAATCGGGGACCTACCAGAAAACGGAAATGCACAGTAAATCGTTTCTTCTTGCAGATGTGGATCATTGAGGAAGCAAAAAATGGCCGTTGGAGTTTTAGCTGAACAGTTCTATAGTAAGAAAGGGTATGGATTTCCAGAGGTTCGGGAATGGATTCGGAAGAATACACTCCGAGGATTTCTCTATGCCGTTGCCGTTTTTCTCTTGCTGTTCTTACTGTATAAAGGTATTCAAATGTTCGCTGCTGCATCTGCAGAACGTGCCAAAAAGATCCCGGTCGTTCGAGTGAAGTTGTCGAATCTTCCCCCACCTCCATCGATGGCAGAAGAAGCGGCACCCCCGCCACCGCCGACGGATGTAAAGAAAGTTGTAGTGGCGGCTGGACCGGCAGCTCGTGCAGGTACTCCAGTGCCAGTGCCGGATGCTTTAATTTCCCCAGACCTCAAAGAATTTGCTACAATGGAAGAGGTGGGACGGGCAACGCCCGAAGGGGGCGAAGGGGAAGATCAAGGTGGATTTATGCCTACTGGTGATGGGGAAGGGGTCCAGATCGAGGTTCCGGAGGAGGAAGAAGAACCGGGAATGTATGAGTTTATCCCGGTCGAAAAACAACCTTACATTGACTTAGCAGAGCTTAAGAAAAAAGTTAAGTATCCGGAAGTTGCCAGACGAGCTGGTCTGGAAGGGAGAGTGGTGGTTCGGGTTCTGGTCGGGAAAGATGGAAAGCCGCGCAAGTGTGTGATTGAACAGAGTGATAATGAAATTTTCAATCAGGCAGCGATTGATGCTATTATGCAGTCAGTCTTTACGCCCGCAATTCAAAACGGAGAGCCAATCGCGGTGTGGGTGAGCATTCCCATTGATTTCAAGCTGAAATAAAGAGAATTTCGTAGTTGCTGCGTGGAAGAAACGTGTCAAGTATGGAATTCTGGACTCCAAAGTGCAGGAGAACGTAGATTGTGGTAGTGTGCGGTAGGGGAAACATTCATCGGTCAGGTTGATGGGGGCTGTAAAGCAGATTGAAGGTAACGAACCTAAGAGAGTGCTGATGCAGTGACAGTAGGGCGTGGGATCATATGCACGAGTGAAAGGGACGGCGGAGCGATGAATATGGAATTGGTACGGATTTTTAGTAGTGTGTTGTTTGGTGTTGTATTTACCGTAGGAGGAGTAATTTTTCTTACCGGTGTTGGATTACCAGTACAGCTCCAGAATGATTTTATGGTGAAGTTCGTAGGAATTTTGTGGCTTGCGCTGGGCGTTTTTCGATTGGGAACCTTTTACTTTCGGTTCCGGACTTACCGCCGGCAGCGACAGGAAAAAGAACGCCAGGAACGGCATTCGGTCCTGTTATGGCTCGGCCTGCTGACACCATTGAGAGTGTTGTGGTTTCTGTCAGCAATCCAGGTTTGCATCCAGCATTGGCACTTTCTGCTTTAAAAGCAAGTTGAAAGGTCAATAGAGAAGGTCAAAAATGGTGCTACGCTTATTTTCAATCTTGATTGGCATAGTCGGTATTGGCAGTATACTAATATCCTGCTCATCTGAGCAGGCGCAACAGGAGCCTGTTGGAACACCGACCAGTGGGAAAGTCACCATTTACTGCGATGAGGCGGTTGCTCCTCTTTTTGATTCTTTGGTTTACAAATTTGAAGCACAGTATCCAGAAGCGGAAGTGGATTTGCAGCCGGTGCCAGCTCGACAGGCAGTTGGGAAATTGCTTCAGGGGAAGGCACGGGCAATTATTCTTTGTCGGGAATATCTGCGCGATGAAGATTCGCTCTTGAAAGCCTATCATTTGAATTTTCCCGTGATAACTTTTGCAAAGGATGCGCTGGTGTTTTATGCCCAGCCTTCTTTCCCACTGGATACTATATCAGATCAGCAGCTCAAACGGGTTTTTCAGGAAGGAACTTCGTTAGATCAATTATTCGGTTTGAAGAACGCAGTGGAAATTGTGACGCCCGATCAGCTTTCTTCCGTCTATGCAAATCTGACGCGATTTTTTACCGATGGTCAACCTGTTCAATATCCCTTAAAGCTTCTGCCAAATAGTGATTCGGTCTATCGTTATATCAAAAGCCATCCTCTGGCTCTTGGGGTTGGCTATTTATCCCAGGTAGCGCTGGATTCTTCCGTAAAGATGTTGCGCGTTGGTTTCGTAGATACTACTGGTGCTTACGTATATCCTACACGGTATCCGCACCAGAGCTTGATTGTGTTGGGGCTTTACCCGTACGTTGTCCCAATTCGGGGAGTGTTGCGTGAGGATGTTCGCAATCTTCCATGGGGGGTCTTTATGTTTTTGGAGCGGGATCCGCAGGCAACAACTTTCTATAAAGACAAGGGAATTGTCCCAACCTTTGCAGTAATTAAAATTAAAGTTGGGGAGTCGACGAAATGATGCTGCGAGGTGCCGCTTTCGGTGGATTGCTTTTATTCCTGTTCGGAGTACAGAGTTTGTTTGCTCAGGAATGGGATCAGTATATCCGGCGGGGGCAGTATTCCAAAGCGATTCCATTGTTACTGAAAGCCTATCGAGAAGATCCGGAAAATGTATTGGTGTTATTGCAACTTGGCAAAGCATACCTTACCCTCGAAAAGTCCGACTCCGCCTACATCTTTCTGTCCAAAGCCTACGAGGAAAAGCGCCGCGATCCAGAGGTTGCGCGGTATTATGCCTTAGTACTGGCACATAAAGGCAAGGTTGAAGAGGCGATCGAGCTATTACAGGATCGGATTGAGGATGATAAAGATAATGTTCACCTGTACTTGACCTTAGCACAGGTCTATCTGTTAGCTGACTCTATTCAGCGAGCCGATTATGTTATCCGCAAAGCACAACAGATAAATCCCGAGCTCCCGCATACATACATTGCGCTGGGGGATCTTTACTATGCTCAAAAGGTTTATCCATTAGCACGGATGAATTACGAAGAGGCGTTACGGCGGGATTCAACGCTCATAGAGCCGCGGATAAAGCTGGCAAAAACATATTACGCTTTGGCACGGCGGGCTGTTTCTTCACGGCAGGCGACCCAGTATTATTTGAAAGCGTATCACCAATGGGATGCGCTCACGAAGTTGGATCCGGAAAATCCAGTGCCGTACAAAGAAAAGGGACGATTATTGTTCTATGCTCGACGGTATAAAGGGGCTATCGAGCCTTTAAAAAAATATCTATCGATGAAGCCAGATGATCAGAAGGCAGCCTGGTGGTTGGCACAGTCACTGGCAAAAGCACGTCGATGTGAGGATGCGGTGCTGTGGTATGAGAAATTACTGTCATCACTTGAGGATTCTCTGAAACAGGAGGCCTGGCTGGAAATGGCACGGTGCTTCTTTAATCTGAAGCAGTATGCAAAGAGTTATCAGTTTTTCCGACTTCTGGATTCCATAGCTGCGAATAAACTAACAGCAAACGATTATGAGCGTTTTGGCTATGCTGCTTTACAGGTGAGCGATACAGCGCTTGCCATTGCAAAGTTTCGGCGCGCTGTGAACTTAGATACTACGAAGTGTCGCCTGCTTTTTACCCTGGGAAATTTCTTGCGGGAGCGGAAGCAATATCAGGATGCTATTGCGGTATTTCAACAACGGAATCGATACTGCGCAGACAGTCTGGTACCGAGGGTCAACCTATTGATCGGGGTGTCCTTCTTTTCCGATGGCAATGTTGACTCTGCCATTGTGTATCTGGAGCGAGCGTTGCAACAAGATACGGTGCTGCTGTTCGGCTACATTCAGTTAGCGTATGCTTATTACGAGAAAGGAGCAGATACGAAGGCGGATTCTTTACTTGTCCGGGCGATTCAAATTGCGAGAAGTGATACAGCGCAGTACCACCGGGAATTACAGCAGGCATACAGCGCTCTGGCATCGAAATTATTGGAGCGGAAAAAACATCAGAAGTTGCTACAGTTAACGGCAGAGTGGGTAAAGGTGCAGCCACGGTCTGTTTATGCCAACCTGTTCAGAGCTATTGCGTATCACAGTCTAAACAACCAGGAGGAGGCGTGTCGGCATTATCGAATCGTTTTGCAATTAGATCCCCAAAATTCCACGGCGCAGCAGAATGCCAAGCTGCTCAAATGTCCGTAATGCAATAGCAAAACGGAAGAGGCGTTGTAATGGGATTTACAAAAGTTGAGTGAAGTTTTTGAAGTGGATGAAGCAGCGTAAATCCATAACAGGTGTTCTGGTGATCGAACTTCAGGGATTGCAAGCGGGGAAACAGTCGATTTCGATCGAAGCACCAGCGAGCGAGATTCCGGACATGTTTCCTGAGTTTAAGGGAATCGTTACGGTGGCTGGAACAGTGGAGAAATTTGAAAACAAGTACATTCTTTCGCTGCAAGCGCGCTGTGTTGCCCATTTGGTTTGCGATCGTTCCAGTGAGGAGTATGAAGAGGAAATTGTTGTGCCGATCGCGGTAACTTTTATCAAGAACAGTGAGTTGTATGCCCAGCAGAAATTAGAAGCAGATCCCGAACCGCCTTTTTATATTCACGACGATGCGAAATATCTGGATATTACCGATTATGTTCGGCAGGAGTTGGCGCTTCATCTCCCGATGAAGCGAGTGGCTCCGTGGTATCGGGATAAGGAACTGGAGGATATTTTTCCGTTTTTGCAGCGACAGGCGCGGGAACGTGAGCAACAGATAGATGAGCGCTGGAGCGTTCTGCGGAAGTTAAAGTTTGATGAAGAGAGTCAACAAAATTAGGAGTTATCAGAATGGCACATCCAAAGCGACGAACATCCAAGTCCCGCCGGGATAAACGGCGGACACATTACAAGATGCGAGTTCCAACAGTTGTACCGTGCCCACAATGCAGTTTGCCCAAAGAAACCCACGTTGCCTGTCCTCACTGTGGGTATTACAACGGGCGTAAGGTCATCGACGTGAAAGAAGAAGAATAATCATCGCTCTGGAGCCTATGAGTGTTGTAGAGCGGGTGGAGAAGTTGATCCGGGGACCTGAACGTCCAATTCGCATAGCAGTCGATGCAATGGGAGGAGATGCAGCACCGCATAACGAGATCGTAGGCGCTATTCAGGCTCTTCAGAGTTTGCGGAGTGAAAATGTAGAGTTGGTGTTAGTAGGAAGAGAGCGGGAAATCCAGCGGATACTGAGTCAATATGACGATCTGGAGGGACGCTACAACATCGTCCATGCTCCCGATGTTGTAACAATGGCCGACGATCCTACCAGCGTTTTTCGGACAAAAAAGGAATCTTCTCTATACCGCGCTCTGGAGCTTCACGCCAATGGTTATGTTGATGGTTTTGTTTCCATTGGCAATACGGGTGCAGTGTTATCGATGGCTACTTTGATGCTGGGCAGAATTCCCGGCATTGCCCGTCCTACTATCGGTTCCTTTTTACCAACCATCCACAATCGGCACATGCTTTTGCTGGATGTTGGGGCGAATGTAGAGGTTAAACCGAAATATCTCCACGATTTTGCCGTGATGGGCAGTATTTATATGCGCGAAATGTTGAACCTGGAATATCCCCGGGTTGGATTGCTCAATATTGGTGAGGAGACGACCAAAGGTACGGAGATGCTGAAAGCAGCGTATCGCTTGCTCCAGCAGAATCGATCATTAAATTTCATTGGTAATGTGGAGGGACGTGATATTTTTCTGGGAACAGCCGATGTGGTGGTGACCGATGGATTTACCGGCAACGTTCTGTTGAAATTTGCAGAAAGTATGCTGACATTGCTCAAGTCGCGGTTTAAGTGGTTTGCCGCTCGGTCGATTCTGCACCGTGTGCTCGTTTTAGGCCTGAAACCCATTTTAAAGCGAGTGCTCAAGGGGATGGATTATCAGGAGTATGGTGGAGTTCCGCTGCTTGGCGTAAATGGCGTTGTTATCATTGGACACGGAAGTTCAACGCCAAAAGCTATTGAGCGAATGATCCACGTGGCTTGCGACATGATTGAGCATCAGGTCAATGTACGCATCCAGCAGGCGATTGAACGACAAAAATTTTCTGAACCAGCGGTGGAAGAGAAAGGGTAATCAATGGCGAGAGCAGCGATTACTGCTGTTGGGCATTATGTTCCGCCCGACAACTATTCCAATGCGTATTTTGAATCCTACCTGGATACCAGTGATGAATGGATCCGCACCCGGACAGGTATTCGGGAGCGACATTTTGCAAAAGAAGGAGCAACCTCGGATCTGATTGTTAAGGCAGC
>JALWJX010000040.1:57601-60821 GCA_026996895.1 Candidatus Kapaibacterium sp. | reverse complement strand
CCCCCAGTCGTAACTGGTGATGTATGGTGCCCCCTGGATCCCTTCTCCCTTCCATCGCGAAATGTTGTCATCTCCCACCGGTGCATCGCACACAAACTCCACATCAATCTGATACTGCTGCACTGCCGGTGGCGTGAAACACGCTCCCTTGAAGTAAATAGTCTCTCCCGGTTGCACCTTGATCGGCAATGTGTAGGTACTTTGATCCAGCGAAAACGGGGCAGTTACATTCCGAATCTCGGTGATCGTCAGCACCGTGCTGCCCGGATTATGAATCTCCACGGTCCGCTGAAAATCCTGGATATTCTCACTATTGCACCGGGTCAGCCCGACTGGCACCTGCCCTGCATCCCAGTCGCCCACCACGATATGCGGCAACACGCCCTGTCCCCGCAATTCTGCCAGCGGAAACTCCACGCACGGCGTTGTTGCAAACAACGAATCAATGTCCCAATCCTCCGGATCGCTCCGCTCATCCTTTGGCGTATACCGCAACTCTACCCACAGGGTGTCTCTCGCTGCCAGGCTTGCCGGAATATCGGGCGTGATCGACACAATCTCGAATTCGTCGGCTATCTTGAGCTTCACTTCTTCCACGAGCACCACGGAATCGCTTTCATTGACCACTGCCAGCAGCAGCGTCCGGCTCTTGCCGACCCGCACGGTATCGAAGGAGAGGAGTGCGTCAGAGACCCAGAATTTTGGCGCCTTGTAAAAAGTGCTGTCAAAGCGGATATTTCCCTGCCAGTCCGTAATGCCATAAACTGCTTTTGCATCTTTGCTCATATCAAGCACTTCGAGGCGGAATTCCACGCGTCGCCAGTAGCCCTCGCCCTGATTGTCGAAGTTCTCCGGGTGTTCCATCACGAGGCGATAGTTATAGGAGCGGTCGGTGAGTAACTCGACGCGACTGATCCCGCCATCTTCGTAGGGAGGAGCCACGGAGTCATCGCGAGCAACCACTCGTACCGTCCCGCACGCTTCTTCTTTCTGCAACCGTGGTGCAACAGTATCGAATTTGTCGAGGCGATCCCATCCCATCAGAGTGTGCCCATAGTTTGCAAGGTCTGTGGCATATGTCGCAATGTTTTGCTGTTTGCTCGAAGCAAACAGGACTTCCGTTACAACGTTGAAAATATGGAGTGCCATTGGGACCGGTCCTTTCAAATGCTGGATACCTCGAGGAACCTCCGGGGGCTGGATTGCCCAATAGCCCGTATTGGGAACCTGCTCCCAGAGCGCAGGAGGGTAATAATCCAGCAATTTCTGGCCATTGTACCAGATATTCTGTAAAACCTGCTCATTGCTATCTGCCTGGACGATCAGGGTCCATCGTGGCAACTCTCCACCTTTGTATTCCCACGCATAGCCGAAATGTTCGCAGAGATACTGTTCCAGTGGTACTGCCCACATCAGCGTTTTTGCGCCTACCCCACCATATTGCCCCACCATTACCGGTTTGTCTGACTGCCAAACCGCAAAACCTTCGATGAACTCGCTGAGATCGCCACCGGAGACATAGTCTATGTAATCTCCTGTCCTCCTCAAAAGCGCTGACCATTCTCCTTTGAACTGATGGGTGTGGGGATCATACCAGCGCACCGTAAAGACGGTGTTGTCTTCTACAGCAACGACCCGGTAGTTATCGCCGACATACGAACTGTTTCCATACCACTGAACCCGTTCGTTGCGCACCGCGCGGGTAATGTACGCACGCCCCCAGACGTTTTTAGGCGGTATCATCTCGGTGCGGGGCACCACCGCTTCCGGATGGTGCGGATACGGTTCGGAACTGTGCATATAGACCATCCAGGATTTGGTGTTGTAAGCGATGACGCCAACAGGCTTACTGGACAGGATCTCACTGCCTGTGATATCAATCTTGTTCGAAGCTGCTGAAAACCCCAGACAGGTGAAATCCAGCACCTCGCCTTCGTTGAGCTGGAAAGAGAAAGTCTTTTCCCAATCCTGAGGAAATTGTATCGGGATGCTCTGACCATTGAGCCGCAGTACCCCCTGCCCCTGTCCCCGGAGGAGCACGGAGACGTGTGTTCCATTTTCTTTAGCAATCACAAAAAATCCATTGGGAGCACCGGTTACAAGATCTGCCTGGCGGGCGGGATAATACCCTGCATAGAGGTAGCGTTGTCCCCACGATTCCACGGGATACGCTACATAGCTGGTATGGGCGTATTTTTTACTGTGACTGTAATCCCAGATAAACCGGCATACAAAGACAGCGATAGGATTGTTCGCCCGTATCCGGAGTGCGGTGTAGTCGATTCGTCCCCGATGCTCAGGATTTTCTGCTTCATAAGTTGCGATCAGCTCTTCAGGCGCATTCAATACCTTTGCAGTACCGGGTTCAAGCGCTAATGGAGGCAGTTGCCATCCTGCCGCCGGCAGATCGATGTGGACCACTGCCCCATACGGCGCCACAATCGCCAATCCCCAGTTCCCCTGAATCAAATTATCCTGGACGTCAATGTGCTGGACCCAGAATTCTTTGCCTAAATATGCGTTGGCTAATCGGAGATCACATTGCGCCAGCGCAATAGAAGGGAACAGTGTGAGGCTCAACCAGTTGAGGAAGAGAATGCTGAGGAGCGGAAATATCATATCTGGAGGCATACGGAGGTGCTGAAAGCGTTTCATTTCAACTCCACCACCTGGTCATTGAACAGACCAATCTTGATTGCCAGCAACTTACAAAAACTTTTCCATATATTGAGCGACCTTTCTGGTACATTGGTCGTGTATTCCGGTTTCTGGAAGAGATTTCCGCTCCCGTTTTCACGATCTGCGATCCTCTTCCGTTTCTATTCCTTTTTGTGAAAACAATAGAGGCAGTGGATGCAGCGACGGAAACGAGCACTGATTACTGGCGGAGCGGGCTTTCTGGGATCCCACCTGTGTCATCGTCTGCTGGAAGAGGGATTTGAAGTGATTTGTATGGATAATTTCATCACGGGATCTCCGGATAATATTGCTGATTTGATTGGACATCCTCACTTCCACTTCATTCAGCACGATGTGACAAATTACATCTATGTTGCGGGTCCCGTTGATTACGTGCTGCATTTTGCATCACCCGCATCGCCGATTGATTATCAACAATTGCCAATTCAGACACTCAAGGTGGGATCGCTGGGGACGCACAAGGCGCTGGGATTGAGCCTGGCGAAGGGAGCGACGTTCTTGCTGGCAAGTACCAGCGAGG
>JALWJX010000040.1:0-57591 GCA_026996895.1 Candidatus Kapaibacterium sp. | reverse complement strand
AAGTACCAGCCAGGTCTATGGTGATCCGCTGGTGCACCCGCAGCCCGAGGATTACTGGGGGAATGTGAACCCCATCGGTGTTCGCGGGGTGTATGATGAAGCGAAGCGGTTCGCAGAAGCAATGACAATGGCGTACCATCGCTACCACGGATTGGATACCCGCATTGCCCGGATTTTTAATACCTATGGACCACGAATGCGTATTGATGATGGACGCGCTATTCCGACGTTCATCACGCAGGCATTGCAGAATGAACCCGTAACGGTTTTTGGAGATGGATCGCAAACCCGGTCGATCTGCTATGTGGATGATCTCATTGAGGGAATTGTTCGTTTGCTCTTTTCCAATGTCGTTGAACCGGTCAATTTGGGGAATCCAGATGAAATTTCTATCGCTGCGCTGGCAGAGGAAATTATCCAGCTCTGCCATTCCTCCAGTTCCATTGTATACAAACCACTGCCAGAAGATGATCCCAAGGTGCGGCAGCCAGATATTACCCGTGCGCGGGAGTTGTTGGACTGGGAACCCCGGATAGATCGCAAAGAAGGATTGCGACGGACCATTGAGTACTTCCAGAAGCGACTGGAGCAGCAACCGGTAGAAGATCGATGGAATGGAAGCTGACCCGATGGTGGTGGCGATGGCTGCGCCGATTCTCGCAGTGGTTCGATCCTCATACGCCACTGTTTGGCGCCCGCATTGGCTTACTGGTAACACTCCTGTTAGCAGTTGGTGGCATTGCGCTGGGATTGTGGACCGGGTCTCTTACGGTGCAAAGTGATGGGATTGTGGCAGCAACCGATGTGTTGACTTCCCTTCTGTTTTTAGCCGCACTCCGACACAGTTTCCGATCTCCGGATGTAATTCATAATTACGGCTATGGCAAGTATGAAAGTCTGGGTATTCTGCTCAATTCTCTTTTGCTGGCTTTTGCGCTCCTTTATGCAGGAGGTGAAATTTTTTCCTCTTTTGAGGTTTATCATCCTATCTCGCAGTATGTCCCCTTGATTATCTACTCTGCCCTTTCCCTGGTACTGCTTGGTGCCCTGAGCAAGTTACAGCGATGGTATGCAGAGCGGTATCGGATGCCACTGCTGGCGTATGACGCCGATTTGTGGAAACTGGATGCCTATGCGGAAGCGGGAGTACTGGTGAGCCTGATAGTGGGGAATTGGCTAACGCAGAATGGGTATACCGAAGCTGCCAGATGGCTGGACTTTACGATTGCTCTTGCATTGCTGCTGTTAAATATTGCCCTGATTCTGCCTCACGTGCGCAGTGCTTTGAATCAACTGCTGGATCGTACCCTCCCGGAATCCATTCAGCTTGCTGTTCTTGCCGTGATCGTGGAGCATTTGCACGAGATCTGTGAATTCCGTCAGTTGCATACGCGGCAGTCTGGACGGGATCTCTTTATGGAGCTGGATGTTGTAATGCCGTTTGATATGCCACTGGAGCAGGCGTATGCGACAGAGCAGCGCATTCAGCAGGCGATTCGGAAACAGTATCCTACCGCCATTGTGCGATTGTATGCTGTCCCGTGTCCCCGCGATTGCATTCAAAATGGACAGCGATTTTGCCCGGTGCTGTTACATCAGCAGCAGGCAGCCGAGCACCGCAGGGAAGTAGGTACTGAGTTAATGGAACAGCAGGAGAAATTGTAGCACCAGTAACACCATTGTCAGAAGAATGAGACCGTGAGGCAGAAGCAAGTGCCAGATCCGTCGATCGGGATTGTCTGGAAGCTTCCATAGAAGCTCGAAAAGATTCAGTTTCTGTGTTTTTCGTAGTTCAACAGCGGACACTTCATACCACCGCTTCCCTTGCACGGCAGAGAGGCGAAGCAGGAAAGCCAGGCGTTTCGAGTGCCGTTTAAGATCAATGCCCCAGAGAGTCAACAGGACCAGATAGAGCTGGTATTGTTGCACTTTAAATTGTGCAAGCTGCTCCGGATCCAGCGCTGCTAATTGTGGAAACCAGAGGACAAACCAGAATAAGCCTGCAATGGTAAAGCTCAGCCGAAGGAAGTGTCGCAGCAACCGCCGTTGCGGTTCAAACAGTCCCAGAACATACAAAATATTGGCTTTTTCAGCTTCTGAGAGTTGAGCAAACTCTTCCGGGGAGCTCAAGCCCGTGCGAAAAATAGATCGCTCCATATGCCCGCATCTCTGCTTTCTGGAACCTGCGTTGAAAGTGCACTAACGATCGAAACCATAGAGCAGTGCGGTTGTTGGAGAAGTAGAGAAAAAGGTGACGTTGCTATCGCAGAGGGCTGCGCTGGGATGTCGCGTTCAGTATTCCTGTAGATATTGTTACCTGCTCAGAATTGGCTGCACAGACGCAGGCTGTTTTTGGCAGTTATTTAGTACAAAAACGATA
The DNA here is from genome assembly GCA_026996895.1 of Candidatus Kapaibacterium sp. Classification (GTDB taxonomy): domain Bacteria; phylum Bacteroidota; class Ignavibacteria; order Kapaibacteriales; family WFXC01; genus WFXC01. Next base: position 55,211 of record JALWJX010000040.1, on the reverse strand, counting down.
AATTTGTATTCTTACAAAGAGCAGCTATGGGGCTGCGGGGGTTATGTTAAACAATCTGCGGAGGCGCTTATGAGGCGTGGTGTTCTTTCTGTTCTCTTCCTTCTTTTCCTTCCAACATTTCTCTGGGCACAAGGTCGGACAACCGCAGAAATTCGCGGTCGAGTCATTGACCAGGAAGGTGGAAAACCCATTCCTGGTGCAACGATCGTCGCGGAACATCTTCCAACGGGGACGAAGTACGGCGCAGTGTCCCGTCCTGACGGTTATTTCTTGATCAGCGGATTGCGAGTTGGAGGGCCGTACAAAGTAACGGTGCGAAGTACGGGGTATAAAACGTTGAGTCGTTCCGGTATTTATTTGCGGGCTGGACAGTCATTTGAGATTAACTTTGCTCTGGAAACCGAAGCCATTCAGGTTAAGGGTATTACCGTTGTCGGTGAGCGTCTTGGCGCTCAGGGTGGAGAAACGATTCAGTTAGACCCGCAAACAGTGGAGATGATCCCAACCGTTACGCGAAGTATCCAGGATTATGCTCGGGTGGCACCGGTGGCCGTTGGAACGAATATTGGAGCCAGTGATAACCTGGGTGGCATTAGCATTGCCGGGCGTAACAACCGGTATAATAATTTCCAGGTGGATGGAGCGGTGCTCAATGACCCGTTCGGATTGCCGGATGCGGGAACGCCGGGTGGGCAGGCGAACGCACAGCCGATTAGTATTGAAGCAATTGAGCAGATGCAAATTTCTGTTGCTCCTTTCGATGTGCGTCAGGGAGTGTTTACCGGTGGATTGATCAATATTGTAACCCGCGGCGGAACCAATCAACTTTCAGGTGCCGCTTACATTTATGGGAATAATCAGGATCTGGTTGGCGTCAGTCCTGATACTTCCAAACAGAAACTGAGCGATTATACGGATCTGGTCTTTGGCGCCCGGATCGGCGGTCCCATCATTCGCAATAAACTCTTCTATTTTGTCAACGCAGAAATGCGCCAGCGGGTGGAGCCCCGTCCAGCATTGGGCGATCCGATCATTGTGGAAAATGGGTTTGAAGCGCCCAAATCAATGGTGGATGAGGTCATTAACATTACCAAAAATCAGTACAACTTCAATCCCGGCGGTTACGACGAATTCCAGAATGAAACGGGAGACATCAAATTGTTTGCCCGCTTTGATTTGAACCTGGGTGAAGACCACCGGCTTACGCTGCGGAATAACTTCGTGAATGCCAATCTGGATCGGGGAATCTATCGTTCTGGAAGTACATTCCAGCTGGAAAGTGGTGGCTATGTGTTTAAGAGTATGCAAAATCAAACCGTACTCCAGCTCAATAGTGTGATCGGCGATAATATGGCGAATGAGCTGCGGGTTTCATATCTGATGATCCGTGACAAGCGAGATCCGAATGCGAAGGAGTTCCCGCAGGTTACCGTTTCGCTTCGCGATACGTCCGGGAAATTCTTGGGTGCAGTTCGGTTCGGTGGTGAGCGATTTTCACAAGCGAATGCATTAGACCAGGATGTATTGGAATTGACCGACAACTTTACTTACTTCTTAGGTGCTCATACCTTGACCTTCGGAACCCACAATGAGCTTTTGAGCTTTAGCAACTTGTTCATTCAGGACTACTGGGGGCGCTGGGATTTCTACTCCCTGGATGACTATCGCAATGGTATTGCTTCCCGGTTTAGCCTGAGCTATTCCAAGCTGTCGGATAATCCGAAGCCTCGGGCAGAGTGGAGCATGTTACAAGCCGGGGTGTATGCACAGGATGAATGGCAGGTCAATCCCAAATTCCGAATTACAGCGGGACTGCGCGTTGACGTGCCCATTTTCCTTGATAAGCCGCTGAACAATCCCGACTTCCACGAGGCATTTCCGCAGTATCGGACCGATGAAGTACCCAGCGGGAATCTACTGTTTTCGCCCCGGTTTGGGTTTAACTACGATATGACCGAAGAAGCAGAGATGGTGGTTCGTGGCGGCATCGGGGTGTTTGCTGGACGAACGCCGGGTGTATGGCTTTCCAATCAGTACAGCAACACGGGGATGGATCTGGCACGGGTAGATCTACGGAGTGGCATTCCGTCCTTTGATCCAGAAATCTGGAAAAAAGACAAATCCACGTTGACGCCAATCCCGACAACAGAGATTAACATTACCGATCCAGATTTCAAACTGCCGCAGGTGCTACGGGTGAACCTTGGAGCAGATAAAATGCTGCCACTGGACATTCGAGGGTCGATCGATATTCTTTACTCCAAGACTCTCAGCGACATTGCATATGCAAATCTGAACCTGAAGGGACCGGTGGATACGATTCAAACCATCGATGGGCGACCAGTATTCTCACACATTTCGAACTTCCGCTATGGCACAGGAAATCCTGATCTGGTCGATAGTCGATTCACTAACGTACTCTTGCTGAAGAATACCGATCAGGGATATCAATTCAACGTAACCGTGCAGTTGGAAAAGGAATTTGACTTCGGATTGCGGTCGTATGTTGCCTATACCTATGGTCGAGCACTGGATGTCAACAGTGGTCAATCCAGCCGTGCGATTTCCAACTGGCAGTATAACGAAGTTCCAGGAGATCCCAACAATCCTCCGCTGGCGACCTCAGACTTTGAGATTCGGCATCGTATCGTGGCGAACCTGGGATATTCCTTTACGTATGACTTCGGTTCTACCACGATTTCGCTGCTGTATGAGGGGCGGTCAGGGCGGCCCTTTAACTTCATTTATCGCGGTGATGCCAATGGAGACGGACGTCGGTACAACGACCTGATCTACGTACCTGCTTCTAAGGATGAAATTGAGATCAGCGATGAAGATTGGGCGAACTTCAATGCCTTTATTGATCGCTTCCAGAATCTAAAAGATTACCGCGGCAAAATTATCGATCGCAATGCGATGCGAGAGCCGTGGATCAATCAGTTGGATCTGCGCGTCATCCAGGAGCTAAAGTTATTTGGTGATCGCCATCGCTTCCAGTTGACTGTGGACGTGCTGAACTTCCTCAATCTGCTCAATTCAGATTGGGGACATCAGCAGTACATTCCGTATCAGTCCTACCAACTGCTCCAGTTTGATGGCTATGTGAAAGATGGGGATGTGTATAAGCCGAAGGTGCGCTATCGCGGTCCTGCTGCGAATGAAAGCATCGACGAATTGTACAGTAAGGATAATCTGCTGTCCCGATGGCGCATCCAGATCGGCGCACGGTATAGCTTCTAAAGCGATCGTTCGGTATTGAGCGTAAGATAGGGCGTCCTCCTGCGGCTGGAGGACGCCTTTTTTTGTTTTCTTTGTGCTTGGTGTGCTTGTTCTGCCCTCTTCTTACTGAGCTGTAAGGTGTGCCAGAAGGGAAATAAAAAATTATCAGGTAGCCGGCGTGTTGATCACGAAGTTTGTCGGAAGCGCAGCCAGTGTACACTATAGTCAGTGGCGTTGCGTAGTGGAACTGACCCTTTCGGAAGCCATAGGCACAGGGGCTGATCATTCGAGCAGCGCTCATCGTTTGAAACCTTGAATCTGGAGCTTTTTCGTCTACACAGCACATTTTGGACAGATGAGGCAACGTACTCAGTATGGATTTTCCCTTCGTTTTTACGCTGGTTGTGCTCCTTGTTTTGGTTGGAGCCTTGATCCGGGAGGTGGCACCAGCAGAAATACTGATCTTTGGAGCTTTGCTGGCGTTGATTTTTGGAGGTGTTCTTTCGGTTGAGCAGGCATTGCAGGGATTTGCCCATCCGATCCTGCTGACCCTCGGTGCTTTGTTTATCATTGGTGCAGCGTTACAATCAACAGGGATGTTGCGGTGGTTCGGCTATCGTGTGTTGCAAAGTCCCGGACGCAGTACCCCGTATGTGCTCTGGCGCTTTCTTCCGGTGGTAGCACTCCTTTCGGCGTTTCTGAGTAATTCTGTCGTTGTAACCTCGCTGGTGGCACCACTTCGACAGTGGGCGCGTCGGTATGGCAAGCCGCTCTCGCATTATTTGATCCCGCTCTCGTATGCAGCAATCCTCGGTGGAATGTGTACCCTGATTGGTACCAGTACGAATCTGCTGGTCGATGGCTATGTTTCCAGCATAACATCAGAATCTTTTTCTCTGTTCACTTTTGCCGTCGTTGGTGTTCCCGCCGTTGTTCTTGGATTGGTGTATCTGACTTTTATCGCCCCTCGGTGGTTGCCGGTGCGGCAAATGCCGATGCAGCAACTGGAACAACACGTGCGTGAGTTTGTGGTCGAAGCAGAGATTACGCCGCAATTTCCTTTTGTGGGCAAAAGTGTGGAGGCAGCAGGGTTGCGTCATCTTCAGGGAGTTTTCCTGTTTCAGATTGAGCGAGATGGGCTGCTCATTGCTCCAGTGGCTCCAACAGAGCGACTGTATGTCGGGGATCGACTCTTTTTTACTGGCGTGCCCGATACGATTATGGATTTGCAGCAAATTCCGGGGTTGCGATTGTTGCCAGAAGCAAAACTGCCGTGGACTCTGAATGATTCCGATCAAGTAGGGGTTTTTGAGGTTGTTATTTCTCCGACTTCGCCCCTGATTGGGAAAAAAGTTCGAGAGAGTGGTTTCCGGGCGCTCTACAATGCCGCCATTCTGGCGATTCATCGCAATGGGGAACGGATTCGGCAAAAAATCGGCGATGTGGTACTACAGCCGGGCGACACGCTGTTGTTAGTCGCCCCAAAAGGCTTTCTGGAACAATGGTATCATTCGCCAGATTTCTATCTGGTCAGCGAAGCCAGAAGCGAGGCGGTGAAACCACAATCCCGGGGCTATGTGACCTTAGGGTTGCTGTTGCTGGCGCTGGGTGTTGTCGCTGGTGGCTGGTTGAGTCTGCCCATTGCCCTGGCGGCTGCCGCCGTTGCCAGCGTGCTTGTGGGAGCGCTGCCGTTGAGCGAAATTAAGTATGCAGTGGATTGGAGTGTGCTGCTCATCATTGGTGCTGCTTTTGGCATCAGTACCGCAATCGATGGAGCTGGTATTGACGATGCAGTTGTGCAGCTTTTCCAGCCGCTAATGCAATCGGGACAGCAGTGGCTGATTCTTCTGGGCGTCTTTTTGTTGACCAATGTCCTGACAGAAATGATGACCAATGTTGCAGCAGCAGCTATTGCATTTCCGATTGCCGCTTCCGTTGCTGCTCAAAGTGCCATACCACTGTTACCGCTGGCATTAGTCGTTGCCATTGCTGCTTCTGCCAGTTTCGCTACTCCTATTGGGTATCAAACCAATTTGATTGTGTATGGTGCTGGAAATTATCGGTTCTCCGATTTTCTCCGCGTTGGTTTGCCTCTAAATTTAGCCGTAGCATTGTTGACAACAGCGGTTGTGTACTGGGTGTATTTGTGAATAAAGAGGAGATTGCAATGTCGATACCAGCCCATGGTGGAACGTTGGTGGATCGTGCTGTTCAGGGTGCTCAGGCGCAACAGTTACTGGAAGAGTACAAAGGTGCGCTCCGGGTGCCAGTGTCCTATCGGGTTTTGTCCGATGCTTACCTGATTGGCGTTGGAGCCTTGAGTCCACTGGAAGGGTTTATGGGCAAGGAAGATTACCAGAGTGTTGTGGAGAAAATGCACCTGGCGACCGGGCTGGTGTTTGCAATTCCCGTGACGCTGACCGTGCCGTTGAAGCAGTACCAGCAGGTTGTTCCGGGGGATGAAGTGCTGCTGACCGATGCTGCCGGTACGGTCTATGCTATTATGGCGGTGCAGGAAAAATTCGAGCGGGACATAGAACGGGAAGCGGTACTTGTATATCGCACTGATGACCGAAATCATCCCGGCGTTGCGAAGCTGTTTGAGGAAGGTCCTTACGTACTTGCCGGACCGATCCGCTACTTTCTGGACCGCTTTCAGCCGGAATTTCCGGAGCACACGTTGACGCCGGCAGAGACGAGAGCAGCTTTTCAGAAACGGGGATGGAAAACGATCGTTGCCTTCCAGACTCGTAATCCAATGCATCGGGCGCATGAATATCTTACAAAGTGTGCACTGGAAATTGTCGATGGCTTGTTGATCCACCCATTGGTTGGGGAGACAAAGTCGGACGATATTCCAGCTGCTGTCAGAATGGAATGTTATCAGGCGTTGATTCGCCACTACTATCCACAGGATCGGGTAATGCTATCGGTGCTGCCGGCTGCTATGCGATATGCCGGACCCCGGGAGGCGATTTTCCACGCTATTCTGCGCAAGAACTATGGGTGCACACATTTTATCGTTGGAAGGGACCACGCTGGGGTGGGGAATTACTACGGCACATACGACGCCCAGCGGATCTTCGACGAAGTAGATCCTGAGCAACTGCAAATCACTCCTCTGATGTTCGAACACGCTTTCTGGTGCACTGTGACCGGTGGGATGGCAACGACCAAAACGTCGCCCAGCACGCCAGAGCAGAGAATTTTTCTTTCCGGCACGAAAGTCCGACAGTTGCTGCGGGAAGGAAAGTCGCTTCCGCCGGAATTCACCCGTCCGGAGGTGGCGCAGATCCTTCAGCGATGGGCGCAGGGACAATAGACATTGCAGGAGAGTGCGGTTTGGGTGAAAAGGTTGCGAGATCCCACGTGGAACGTGGGGATAGAAGGAAGATTGGTTGACCAGTAGCTTTTTAGAGTGCCAGTGTCGTATAAAATGTTTGATCTTGTGGACAGTTTTAACATTTGAGTGAGTTTGACATTCAAGAAGCTGAAAAAATGAAGAGGGAGAAGATTCAGGCAACGCTGTTTGATAGCAGTGAACAGACGTTGAAAAGCCGCACTCTTCTCATTAACAAATCGAAGTTGCTGGAGGTTCTGGACAACCTTCTGGCGTTGGAAAGCCTGCAAGAACTAAAAATAGCGTTAAGGGATCTAAGAAGCCATCTTGTTTCACCCGACAGGGATACCATCGGTGTTTTGAACATCGACAGCAACGGCGACACAGTGGAAATGAAATACGGGTATTTGATGGGCGAACTCTCCCAGATAGAACAAGCTCTTACACTGGAGAGAGCGAGATACTACCTTGAGAGGTTAAAGAAAGCATTGACTGAGATCAAAACAAACAGGATCAACGATATCAACCTCAACAGGTGGAAGGAGTACGACGAAATCCTCACCGATAGTTTGTGGGTGTTTGATAAAAGAGACACTTCAGGAGCGCACCTTGCGTGGTATTGGGGCAATTTTGTCCCGCAAATACCGCGTCAACTAATGTTGAGATACACCAAGAAGGGGGACTGGGTTTTGGATCCTTTTCTTGGAAGCGGTACCACGCTCATTGAGTGTAGGAAATTGGGGAGAAATGGTATCGGAGTTGAGATCAATCCAGAAGTAGCGAAACGAGCCGAGCAATTGGTCGCAAGAGAGCCCAATAAATTCAGAGTTAAGACTGACATTGTCATTGGTGATAGTGCTCGGGTGAATTTCAGAGATCTGTTTAGAGAGAGGCATATCGCAAAAGCTCAGTTGGTTATTATGCACCCTCCGTATCACGACATTATAACGTTCAGTGATGATCCTGGAGATTTATCGAGGGCTTCCAGCGTTGACGAATTTTTGAAGATGTTTGGCAGGGTATTAGACAATGTTACGCCTTTTTTGGAAGATGGAAGGTATTTGGGTGTTGTGATAGGCGATAAGTACTCGAAAGGGGAGTGGATACCCCTAGGATTCTACGTTATGAACGAGGTTCTTACAAGGGGGAACTTCGTGTTGAAAAGCATTGTAGTGAAGAACTTTGAAGAAACCAGAGCCAAGAGAAATCAAAAGGAACTCTGGAGATATCGTGCATTGGTCGGTGGGTTCTATGTTTTTAAGCATGAGTACATTTTGTTATTCCGCAAGAAGGGAAGAAGAAGAAAGCGCTAAAGAACTGCGATGAGAGGACATGTTTTCGTTGTTAATGAAGAGACGCTACCACTGCATTTGGAACATCAGTTTGTTGGAGTAAGTGCTGGTAAGAGAGATACTTACATATCCTTGCTCGCGGATACACTCCGCGTCAAGCAGGACGATTTTGTGTTTTTCTACATCGAAAGTAAAGGCATTCACAAAGGAAGATTTTTCGGAGTTTTTCAGGCAGTTGATAACGTCGTATATCATGTTCAGGGTCGGGATGCTTTTAAACCGAATTTGCCTGTAAAACTCATTTAGAGTCTACCCACAGGGAGTCTTAGAATGGGTGGCACTGGATAAGCTACCTACTTACTCCAGAGATTTGCTTTGGACATTGATTTACCGGAAGATGAAAGGAAAGCGAGGCAACACGATGCTGTTTCCTTGGGAAGTTAAAAAATTGATTTCCTTAATACAGGATAAAAACAACGGTCAATGGTTGTCAGGAGAACATTTTACGTTTGATAAGTCCAAATATGTGATAACCCGGGGAACGCAAACGTACACCCACGCCATTGGCAACCCTGTTCAGCTCTCTCTGAAAGAGATCAGGAAGGCAGAAACGTATTTGCAGGCATACATTTTACAGCAGTTGAGCATCGGTGATAATACGTTTCTACCGAAGATTTTTGGGAAAAACATTGTATGGATAGGCAATGAGGTTTTTGCTGGATCTGGAATGCAGAAAATCGATATCCTTACTGTGGAGAAGATCGATGAAACGGAGTATTTTTACAGAATCATCGAACTTAAACACCCGAAGGTAAAGTCTGGGAGTGGTCTTCAAATTGCTCCGAGGCAGTTGGAATATTATGTACAGTGGGCGAGGGAGGATATAGGCGGGCATATTCCTGAGGGAAGGCAATTTAACATTAAGCCTATACTTTTTGTGCTCACTCAGCAATTGAACTCAATCCCCACGGATGTCGTTACAGCGATGCAGCGTCTCAGGAGCATCTCGAATTCCCCGGAAATCTGGGAGATGGACTATGCGGGGCAAGTCAATAAGGTGTTGTGACCGTTGGTGGCGGCAATAGAAGTGCTTGTGTCTGTGCTTCTGGAGCAGGAACCTATGAACAGGTAGGAATTTCAGGGTGCAGTTCGGAAGACATATCTGCAATCCTGGATCCGCTACCCTGATCTTGGTAGGAATTTCAGGGTGCAGTTCGGAAGCCTCATCTGCGTGTTCAGGAGTCCTGATCGCTAAAGCTGCCAAGCTGGCCCCCGCTTTTATTGAAGTATTTCGTAGCATGCCTCGGATTCTGATCTCTATAACCACTAAGCGCCACGCTGCAGAACGAAATCGGCGAAGGTTTCAAGAGCAGTGCGGGCATTCGATGGAGGAAGCGTTGCCAGATGGGCTTTTGCCTGAGTAATGAGCTGTTCGGCTACCTGGTTGGCATAGTAGATGCCGCCGTATTCCTGCACGAATTGCTGGATTTCGGTGAACATTTTTCCATTGCGCTGACTTCGTTTGATCATTTTCAGCACCCGCCGCCGCTCTTTAGCTGGAGCTGTTCGAAGAGCGTACAGAAGAGGGAGGGTGATTTTGCGCTCCTGAACATCGTTGCCGATCGGTTTGCCTAAGATACTGGGCTGGCTGAGGAAATCCAGCAGATCGTCGCGGATTTGAAAAGCTGTTCCGACAGCCTCGCCGTATTCTCGAAGATGCTGACGTACTTCCGGCGATGCTCCAGCACTGAGCGCCCCGATTTCGCAGCAGGTGGCAATCAGCGAGGCTGTTTTGTCGCGGATCACGTCAAAGTAGGATTGTTCATCCAGCTCCAGCAGTTTTGCCCGTTGCATTTGCCGGAGTTCCCCCTCAGACATCCGCTTCACTGCCTGACTGGTGACCTGGAGCAGGTCATAAGCGTGATTTTCAACTGCGATCAGCAGTCCACGGGCTAAGAGGAAATCGCCTACCAGAACGGCTGCTTTATTTTTCCACACTGCCCGAATCGATGCCATACCCCGACGTACCTCTGCCTGATCAACCACGTCATCGTGTACCAGGGTTGCCGTGTGGAGCAATTCCACCATTGTTGCTCCGATGTAGGTGCGTTCCGTGATTTCGCCTGCCGCTTTAGCACTCAGGAAGACCAACAAAGGGCGGATCTGCTTCCCTTTCTGGCGGATCAAATACCGGAGGATCAGATCCAGCAGGAAGACGTGGGAGCGGAGTTGTTTTCGGAAATACTCGTTGAATTGTTCCAGCTCCCGCAAAATCGGTTGCCGAAGCGACTGTAAAAGCGTCGCTGTTGATGTCGGCGTTGTCATGAAGGTGTATCCGTTTCTGATTGCCCCGTCGTTTGTTGTGCCACTGCCCCAATGGCATTTCGTCGTTCTATCAAGCGAACGATCCAGATGCTCAATTCGTACAAAGCAAATAGCGGGATAGCGAAAATTACCTGATTGATTGGATCCGGCGTCGGCGTTAAAACGGCTGCTAAGATCAAAATGGCAACAATAGAATGGCGGCGATAGCGCCGCATAAATTCCGAGGTAAGCAGTCCGATTCGGGCTAAAATAAAGCTCACCACCGGAAGTTCAAAGATAATTCCCGATGCTAAGATCAGCAGCGTAACAAAGCCGAAGTATTCATTGATGTCGATGATGTTCGCAATTTTCTCAGTCCCAAAGGAGGCTGCAAAGTTCATCATTCCCGGCAGGAGGACAAAGTACGCGAAGGCTACGCCCGCAAAGAAACAGAAAGAAGTTGCTGTGGTGACACTCCGAACCCAGCGCCGCTCGTGTTCATACAGTCCTGGTGCAATGAATTTCCACAACTGATAGAGCACGAAAGGAAAAGCAATGATGATGCCAGCAATGAAGATCACCTTGAAGTATAAAAAAGGTTGACCGAAAGGGCGGAAGTTCTGCAATTTCAGATGAGCTGCTAATGCCGGGCGCAGAAGGAGATCTTCGATGATGAAGTTGATAAAAATCCCTGCGATCACTGAACCCACAGCAATACCTCCAAGAGCGTAGAAAAGTCGACGGCGGAGTTCTTCCAGGTGTTCCAGAAAACTCATCTCCGCCGGTTCACTCGTCCTTTGAGGCTCCTCTGTTGCTGCTGGTTGTTCCTGGCTGACCGTTTGCGTATCCATCACTGTGTTTTTTCTTGCGCCCTTTGCTTTTGTAATGAAACGGTTAATTGCCGTTTTCATTTGCAAAATTCTGCTTTTTGCCATTCGTAATCCACCGCAAAGCGAGTGGATGAAGCAGAGTGTGGCGATGGCAGAGTCGATCAAAATAGATCGAGCGCAGTTGTTGCTGTATGACGCTACAGTGACGCGATTGGTTGATATTGCACTCCAGGAAGATATTGGCATTGGCGATCTTACCACGGAGGCACTGGTGTCCCTGGAGCAGCAGGCAGAAGCAACGATTGTTGCAAAGGCTTCCGGGGTAATCTGTGGATTGCCGATTGCTCAGTTGGTATTTCGTCAGTTGGGGGAGCTGGTACGGTGGGAAACCTTCGTCAGCGATGGCGATCGGGTGCAGCCGGGGCAGACTGTAGCAGCAATGCAGGGGTCTGCACATCTTCTGTTGATGGGGGAGCGGACGGCGCTGAACTTTTTGCAGCGAATGAGTGGGGTGGCAACATTGACCCGACAGTTTGTGGAGGCAATTCGGGGAACCTCCGCCGTTATTCTGGATACTCGCAAGACCATTCCCGGCTGGCGATTGCTGGATAAATATGCAACAGCGATTGGAGGGGCACAGAATCACCGACTGCGGCTGGATGATATGATTCTCATCAAGGAAAACCACATTGCCATTGCTGGCGGCATTGCGCCGGCTGTTCAACGTGCCCGCGTGTATGCAGAACGATACCAGATCCCGGTGGTCGTGGAGGTACAAAGTCTTTCGGAACTGCAGGAGGTGTTATCCATCGGTGGAGTCGATCGCATTTTGCTGGATAATTTTTCGGTTGAGCAGGTGCAGGAAGCTGTCCACTTGACGGCCGGACGGCTACCACTGGAAGTTTCCGGAGGGATTACGCTCGAAACTGTGCGGGCGTATGCAGAAACAGGTGTGCAGTACATTTCCGTTGGGGCTTTGACACACTCGGCATCTGCGCTGGATCTGTCGATGGAGATCGTTCCTCTGAGGTAGCCCTTTGTTTTAGCAAGCGATTCCAGTCTCAAGATGGCACACTTACGGTATCGTGGGATGCAGTAGAACTATTAAGTCGAGTTTCAAGCAAGATAGCAATAGGACAACACGTGCCTTTGGTCCAGCGCTTTGATACGACGTGCACACAAAGAGGACGTTCCAAACCACTTGTCTGCGATCACTGATCGCCGTTCTTTGACCTTGCCTGGGTAGTCAGCAGCAATAAATGGTCGCTATGGTTTCCACTGTTGCAGCCACTGGAACAGTAGGCGGACTCCATAGCCAGTGCCACCGGCGGGAGTGTAGTCTCCCTGGCGTTCGTGGATTGCTGTTCCTGCGATGTCCAGGTGCACCCACGGATAGTCATCGCCGACGAAGCGTTTGAGGAATGCGCCAGCAACGCTGGCACCGGCTGCTCGCCCGCCGACATTTTTAATATCAGCGACGGTGCTTTTGAGTTGCTCGTCGTATTCCTGGAACAGGGGAAGTTCCCAGACATATTCGCCGGTGTATTCCGCTGCTTCTTTGAGCTGCTCTTTGACCTGATCGGCTGTACCCATCATTCCAGCAGCGACATACCCTAAGGCAACGATACAGGCACCGGTCAGTGTTGCTAAATCAATGACCACCTGGGGTTTGTATCGTTTGGCATACAGCAATGCATCTGCCAGAATCAGCCGTCCTTCGGCATCAGTGTTGTCGATTTCCACACTCAAGCCATTGTTATAGACAATCACATCGCCCGGAACGGTTGCCGAACCACTCGGCATATTCTCCGTTGCTGGAATCAGACCAACGATGGAGTGTGGTAATTTGGCTTTTGCTGCCGCATAGATCGTTCCGACGACGCTGGCAGCACCGTGCATATCCAATCGCATCAGTGCCATATTCTGCGAGGGCTTGAGGGAAATGCCGCCCGTGTCGAACGTGATTCCCTTGCCAACCAGTACAATGGGCTTTTTCGCTCCTTTGCTACCTTTGTATTCCAGCACAATGAACACTGGCGGTCGGACGCTCCCTTTGTTCACCGCCAGCAGTCCCTGCATATTGAGTTGCTGAATTTTCTTTTTTGTGAATACTGTGACTTTGACCGGCAGTTGCCGGAAGATTTTCCGGACTGCCTGCGCCAGTTTTTCAGGGTACATATCGTTGTTGGGAGTGTTTGCTAAGTCCCGCGCGATCACTGTTGCTTCTGCTGCGATGCTGCCAAAGTTGACGCCTTTTCGCAGTGCGCGCAAAGCCTGGCGTTCAGGATGGAGCAGGTACAGCGTTTGCAGCTTCTGATGAGCTTTGTTTTCTTCAGATGAAAGGTACCGGTCAAATTTGTACTTACCCAGCCATACTCCTTCGACAATGGCTTGTGCAATTGCTTCCCGCCCAATGCCGTCGATGTCTGGTGTAAGCACAGCCAGACTCTGGTACTGGTAGCCAATAGCATAGCGGGCAGCCGCTGCTGCTGCTTTCCGAAGATTGTCCAGGCGAAAGTCTTCTCGTTTTCCCAGCCCAACGCATACCAACTGCTTTGCAGGTCCTTCCTTCAAGTACGTTGCTGCTGTCTGTTTGAGTTTTCCAACAAATCCAGCATCCTGTGCTATGAGTGCTGCTTCCGGAAAAGAAGTTAGGAGCTTCTCCAACTGCGACGGAGTTTCTTCGTGCCAGCAGAAGCAAACAATGGCATCCGCTTTGATCGACCGCCCGTCGCCCTGTTTCACCCGTATGTTCATCATTATTCCTCAGTTTTTGAAACAAACCAACCGATAGCATCTTAGTATCGCTGCATACCCCACGCGCCCCGCATTGCAACGAAACCGCAAAGTTACAAAACTGGTACGAAATAGGCGGGGTTTTTTAGTCAAGCACTGATTGTTGCACTGGCGGCTGGAGTGCGTTTCAGCAAGTTTTACTGCCATTCCTGCAAATCAAGCTGTTGATGCACGGTGTTTGATCATTGCGTTGTATCTCCTGACAGTCATTCAGGCAAACAGGAACCTTCTCAAGACTACGGGGCATATCTCAAGGATACCTGACGATTCGTTTCGTAGTCGTTGCAGAGTCGGATAACGGTTTCGAGCTCGATGAAACGGTGGATGTTGATCCAGTGGTGTATTACATTGTGCATTGCACCGTTGAATGGATGGGCACAGTTTTTTGCTGCGGACAAGATTTACCAGAAATGTGTGGACGCGGTTGTGATTGTGTCCACATCTGGGGGTTTTGGTACGGGATTTTTTATCAACGAACAGGGGACGGTGTTGACGAACTACCACGTTGTAGAGACGGATGTGCAAACGCCGTGGAATGTGACGGTTATTACGAAGTCGGGTGATCGATTACCAGTCATCGCGATTGATCCGGTTCTGGAAGAGCCAAATCTGGATATTGCAATCCTTACTACCAATCCTTCCAGAGCAACACCGTACTTGCCATTGAAACCGCAGGAGGCGGTCGTTGGGGAAGAAGTGGTTGCCATTGGACATCCTGATGGGGATTGGTGGAATCAGAGTAAGGGCATTGTTTCCAAAATTTCGCTGCAGGAAAATCCCACATTGCTCCAACACGATGTTGCGGCCGATGAAGGAAATAGTGGGGGACCATTGATTAATGGGAAAGGACAGGTGGTTGGCGTGGTTACGGGATATAAGCTTATGCGAACCAACGCAGGATGGATCAAACTCCAGCAGACTGGGCAAATCGCAACAAAAATCAGTGCTGTGATCCCAGTGCTACGTCGCCGTGGGATCCGGTATTACACCCACGGTATCGTCATTGAAGGATTAACTGAATACGAGCGGCAGTTTCAGCAGCTTCAGAAAGAGCGGGAAATGCTGGAACGAGATCGAGAACAATTGCGACGGGAACGGCAGCAGTTGGAACAACAGCGTCGCCAGTTGGAACGGGAAAAGGCGGCGTTTGAACGGCAGAAGTATGAGAGTCAGTATCTGTTGCAGGAAGGCAGCAGACTCCGGGCGGAGCTGGAGCAGCAGCGGGAAGAAATCCAGCGACAGTTAGAACAACTCAATCAGCAGCGGCGGGAGATCGCCGAAAAGCTGCAGTGGATTCGGGAAAAAGAGGCGCAAATTTATGCTCGCCTGGAACCCCGATTTTCGCTGGAACTTGGGCTGCATCCGGCATATTTATACCACGATAATGCGCAACAGGAATACGGACAGCTTGGGGTGTCAGCCGGATTGTTTTACCGTTTTGGCTTTGTTCGAGATGCTTTCGGTGTTGTAGAAAGTTCCGATCGCGTGGGGATTACCTATACCTATCGCAAGATGTATGCTCCGCAGCTTCAGACTTTCCTGCATAGCGCCTATCATGACATTGCGGTCGAGCTGGAATTCAGCGATGTCTTTCGATTGGGGGTCGGGACCAGCCTCCAGCGTCAGGATCTGTACTTCGGCTATCCTGCTTACGCTTTTGCCTTAGTGGGGGTGAATTTTACCGGATACCCTGTAGCGTTTGGGATGGAAATTGCGTGGTTTACTGATAATCGATTTCGACTCCGCAATTATGTCCTCGGTGCTTTCTTCAAAATAGCGTTGAACTTCCTACGGGTGTAGCGTAGCAACGTTGAGTTCTCAGTGCTGCAGAAAGGAGTAGATTTCCCCTTGGTTGTAGTGGCAGCAGATGGGTGGAAAAATTGAAGGAGCAGGGAGAAATCAAAAAGGCGGTGGCATTGCCACCGCCGGGAAGATCTGATGGATATGTTGCGATCTCGAAGCGATTATTAGCCCGTCAGAAGCTGGAGGAAGACCTGCGGAAATTGATTGGCTTGTGCCAGAGAGATGACCGAGCTTTGCTGGAGGAATTGTGCCTTGATCAATTCCAGTTGCTCCAGTGCAACATCTGCATCTTCAATCCGGGAAATCGCTGCGTTGTAGTTGGTAATTTGCGATTGTAATGCCACTTCCTGAGATTCCAGGCGATTGGTAATCCCACCCAGGAATGATGCCATCGTGTTAATGTTGTCCAGGGCGGATGCTAAGCTTGCCAACGTTGTGGCGATCTGCGTAGAGCTGAAAATACCCAGATCAGTCGTCGAAACTGCGTTTAAAGAGGTAAGGTCTAAGCCAGCCACTCCCGCAAAATCGGTATTCCCTTGCACGTTGACGTTTACCACGAAGCTGTTAGCAGTTGTCAGGTCAATACCTAAGGTGATCAATGAATTATCTGCCCGGAATCCGATCACAAAGTCACCGGAGAAGGTGTTGGATAGCAACTCTTTGCCGCCGAAGACCGTTGAGTTCACCACCGTCTGAATTTGTTCCGCTAATCGGTACGCTGCCTGCGCCAGCGATACCTTTTCATCCGTTCCCAAAGCACCTGAGGCTGCTGCCGCTGTTGCTTCCTTGATCTTTGTAATCAGCGACGCAATGTTATCCAGTCCGTCCATCGCAATGCCGGTTACATTCTTTGCATCTCCGACCGCATTGAGGGCAGATCGAAGGGATCCTACGCGAGACAATAATGCGCGGGATGTGATGTAACCTGCAACGTCGTCAGCGGGAGAGTTGATCCGCTTACCCGTTGAAAGGCGGAGCTGACGCAGCGCGATGTTAGAGTTCGCAGCCTGCAACGCATTGTAAGCGTTTTCTGCCGGCGTGTTTGTGCGGATCCGTCCGCCACCAAAAATTGCTAATGGCATCGGTTACCTCCGTGTAACTCGTTCCACACTGACAGTCCTTGTCCTGTGCTTCATCCTGAAGTCCGTTCATTTGCAAATATCGTCTGGTTTTGGGGGATCTTTAACACCGAAAGTACACAAAAGTGAAAGCTGTTGAAAAGAGCGAGCAGAAGATTCTTAGGAGGAGCATAGGAGAGAGGTTTCTCTCAATAGCGAGGACGAAATATTCGACCTGAAGAAACGTTTCTGTTCTTTACTTAATTTGAACTTTGTCCAAATAAGAGGTGGAAAATAGTGCAAGCCTTTGTAGCAACACGAAGGAATTGGTGGCAGATTCTGATGTGTAGCTGCTGGATACTGCTGTGCAGAGGTTCTCTTATAGCTGCACCACCGGAAATCTCAATAGCTGCTAATTTGTTAGACTACATTGGGCGGGACTATCCTCGAGCGGTAGACCAGGGAAACGTAGTGAGTGAGTTTGAATATGCAGAAATGCGAGAGTTTTCCAGGCGGCTGTTAGGTCTTTGGGATTCGGTGCAGGCAACAGTACCGCAATCACTGTTTGATGATATTCGTGGACAGTTGGAAAATCTGGAAAAAATGATAGCGGTAAAAGCTCCGCATGACAGCATACTGGCAATTACTACCAGGATTCGGAATAGCTTTTTTGAAGCTGAACTTTTGCAAGTAGCACCTGTTCGTTGGCCATCTTTACAGAAAGGAAAGACGCTGTATCAGCGGTACTGTCAAAGTTGTCACGGAGATCAGGGATATGGGGATGGTCCAGCAGGCGTAGCGCTTCAACCTCCACCGAGCGATCTCACAGATTCTTTATTTCAGCTTTTGAGTTCACCACTTTCTGTCTATAATACCGTTCGTTTGGGAGTGGAGGGTACGGCAATGCCAGCGTTTTCGCAGCTTTCGGAAGAGGCGTTGTGGGCATTGGCGTTTTTTGTCAAAGCCTTACCCTATGATCCTCAGAAAACTCGTCTACCACGGTACATCCGAGATTCAATCTTGACGCGATTAGCTTTCATCAGTCGAAGCGATGATCGGACGCTTTTGCAATGGCTAAGTACCCGCTTTCCAAAGGAACGGAGGGAGTCTCAAGAGCTGTTAGCAGCAGTCCGCACCTTTGAACCAGCGAATACGCCCGAGGCGTACCTCAATGCGGCAGAAAGGGCTCTTGAGCACATAATGGAGCAGGTACGTCGTCAGCAGTACGCAATTGCATCCCAGACAGTGTTAACCGTTTACTTGGAGATGATTGAGCCGTTAGAGCAATTTTTGCAGGTCCAGGCTCCAGGTCTTGGGAACCGCATCGAACGCAATATGTTGTCTCTCCGGACAGCCCTGGAGCAAGAAGATAGTGAGAAAGCGCTGGTGCTTCTTTCAGATATTCAAGCTGCACTTCGGGAAGCTCGTGAAGTGTTTGCAGAACAGGTATTTACTTTTGGGTTTACCTTCTGGATGGCAACTGCTATTATTTTTCGAGAGGGTTTGGAGGCATTGCTCATCATCATTGTGATTTTAAGTGTGCTCCGCCGGTTGGATGCCCATCACCTTCGCTCTTTTGTCCACGCTGGCTGGCTTTCTGCTTTGGGTATCGGTGTCGTACTGTGGTTTTTTGCAGATGCTCTTATCCAGATGGGGGCACGAGATCGTGAGTTGCTTGAAGGTGTTGGTGCTCTGGTAGCAGTTGTCATTCTAATCTATGTTGGCTTTTGGTTGCACCAATCTTCAACAGCCGCTGGGTGGCAGCAGTTTGTGCAGAAGCGTTTGCCGAGCTTAGTATCTCAAAAGAATGCTGTTGGCTTGTTCATCTTGGTTTTCGTTGCTGTGTTTCGGGAAGCAGCAGAAACGGTGATTTTTCTCTCCGCTCTCAATCTTGAAGGAACACAAGCAGCTCAGAATGGCATCTTAGCAGGATTGGCAACTTCCGCTATTGCTCTGGGAATAACAGCATGGGCGTTGCAACGTATTTCGCAACGTATACCATTCCGCCGGCTGTTCCAGCTTTCATCTGTTACTATGGTCATATTGGCAATGGTCTTGGTGGGTAAAGGAATTCACGCACTCCAGGAAGCAGGTTATATCTCAGTGCTGCCAATCCCTGGAGTTATAGATATCCCGCTGCTGGGAATTTTTGCCACTGTTGAAACGTTCGCTGCCCAGGGAGGAATTGTCCTTTTGACATTAATATTGTGGAGATTGGCAACTCGTCGCTCCGTTGCGACCGTGGAAGGATAATCAGAGGGTGGGCGACGGGACTTGAACCCGCGACCACCAGAGCCACAATCTGGCGCTCTACCAACTGAGCTACGCCCACCGTTTGTTGGAACTCTATTTAACGAATCTTGCAACGATCCAGTGCACAAGGAGCACAAACTAACAGGGGTAATGCTCGTCTTAACTAACTTTGTTAGGATAGTGAAATCTGGAGAAAGCCGATGGAGTACAAGGACTACTACAAGATTCTGGGGGTCAGCAGGGATGCGACGCAGGAGGAAATCAAAAAGGCATACCGGCGATTAGCCCGTAAGTATCATCCCGATGTGCGTCCCGGTGATAAGGAAGCAGAGGAGAAGTTCAAGGAGATCAGCGAAGCATACGAAGTATTGAGCGATCCGGAAAAGCGAAAAAAGTATGACCAGTTTGGTGCTTACTGGAAGCAATACCAGCAGACAGGTGGTGCTAGTGGAGGTATCAGTTGGGAAGAGTTTCTCCGCCAGACGGCTGGTGCACAGCAGGGCGGTGGAGGCTATCGAGTTTATACGACCTCAGCGGAAGACTTGGGTGATCTGTTTGGCGAGGATTTCCGCTTTTCGGACTTTTTTGAATATCTCTTTGGTGGCGGACCCCGGCGAAAAGCACGTCCAAGGAAAGGAGAGGATTATCAGGCAACCATCACTATTACGCTGGAGGAAGCATTTCACGGCACAGAACGGACTATTGCTGTCCAGGGAGAAAAGATTCGGATCAAGATTCGTCCGGGCATTCAGGATGGACAGCAGCTCAAAATTTCTGGTAAGGGAGCACCGGGATATCAAGGTGGTCCACGGGGAGATCTTTATATCACCGTGAAAATTCTTCCGCACGAGCGGTTCCGCCGTCAGGGAGACGATCTCTACACGGAAGTAACGGTGGATCTTTACACTGCTGTTCTGGGTGGGGAAGTGATGCTAACGACGCTGGATGGTAAAAAGGTCAAATTAAAAGTGCCGTCGGGAACGCAGCCGGGCACAACCCTGAAACTCCGCAAACTGGGAATGCCGAAATATCGTGCGCCAAAGCAGCGAGGAGATCTGTACGTGAAGATCAATGTGCAGATTCCAACCAGGTTGACAGATGAGGAACGACAGCTTTTCGAGCAACTGGCTCAGTTGCACAGGACGAAGGGGTAAGGGGCGATGGAGAGGACGGTTTTGATAACCATTGAGGAAGCAGCGGCTGCGTGCAAAGTGGAACAGGAGCTGATCGAATTTCTGCTTCAGGTCGAGCTGATACCAATAGTTGAGCAACAGGGACGGCGGTACATTGAGGACATCTGGCTGGAAGAAATTCGCCGTGCTCGGCGTTTGCTGGAGGATCTGGAAGTCAATCTTCCCGGTATTGAGATTATCCTGCGGATGCGGCGACAATTACTGCGATTGTACCAGATGCTCGCAGAACGGGAAGCGGATCACCGCCAGCAGATAGAGCAATTGCGAGCGCAGTACGAAGAGCGCCTTCGAAACCTCCAGCAAGTGATTATCTTAGAGATCCCCGGTGACAGGCAATCGTTTATGTCGTAGCACAAAACCGATCACCTGCATCTCCTAAACCCGGCAGGATGTAGCCGGAATCATTGAGTTGCCGGTCTAAGGCGGCTAAGAAGATGGGCACGGTTGGATGGTACGAATGGACTTTTTCAATTCCTTCTGGTGCTGCAATTAAAGCCACAACGGCACAGTGCTGATACCCATCGATACTAAGGCGATTGAGCGCTGCAACCATACTGCCGCCAGTTGCGATCATCGGGTCTAAAATAATCGCCAGTGTATGCTCATTCTCCGCTGGTGGAACATGGTAGTGGTATTCGTACGGTTCTAAGGTCTGTTCATCTCGCCGAATACCAATAAAACCGACCGTGGCTTCCGGAACAATGCTCAGGGCGGCGTTTAAGAAGCTGAGCCCTGCCCGAAGGATGGGCACAAAAACGACCCGGTTTACCACTCGATATCCTGTGGTTGGTTCCAGCGGTGTTTCGATCGACGTTTCTTCCAGCAGCAGGTTGCGGGTTGCTTCGTACACCAACCCTACTGCGATTCGGTGGAGCGCTGCCCGAAACGATGGTAGTGGGGTGTTTTTATCTCGTACAATGGACAGATCCCGCTGGATGAGCGCGTGATTGACGACCGTGATATTTCCCATTCCTCAACCCCGTTTTGTTTGTATTTGTGCTTGTGCTTTGCAATACCGTGACCATCCATTCCCTGAGCCTGTCAGGATGTGTTTTCGTAGGGTTGCATTGCTACCATTCTGGAAAGAACTGGATCAAGAACCGGGGGATCGATGTAAAGTACGGAACATTTTGCCGGATCCGCTCCGGGTTTTGATCGTTGGGATTCGGATCGTAATCCAGAATGCGGTCGCCCAGCATAAAGCTGACTCGCCATTCGGCTGATGGAACAATGACTCCATAAGGAGTCTGAATGTTGCCGTAGAGACCAATGGCGAAGTTGGAACCTAAAAAGTTTTCCTTGCGCCGGTTGTTGAGATTGTTGTAAAAATAGGACATTCCAAGGGAAAAGTAAAAAGCCATCCGGTTGTACGGAATTGGCGTGTAATTGACTGCAAAGTCCAGCACGTGATGATAATTCGGATTTGCCTGAAATCGCTGTACCTTGGTATTTTTCGCGATGACGTAGGAAGCGGAAAGGAAGAGATGGTCGGTAAAAAACCAGTTAAGCACGCCGCCGAACGCTGGCAGTCCTTCGTATGAGCGATCCCGCCCGCTATCAGGGGTTTCGACGAAGGTCATCATTCCGATGATGCCGCCGCCGCCAATGAATTTCTGAAAAGGATGGGCAAAGCCGCGTACCGTGTCCTGCTGCGCCGTTGCCCGAAATGGAAGCAGAAATGCCAGAAGAAAAACAGCAAGTGTCGCAATCGCTAATCGAAACAGTCGCATTGCCGTTTGCGTTGTCTTTTCTGCAACTTCCTCAATAGTTGTCTTCTTCCACTCTGCGATTTTCGCTGCGATGAGGGGGAGTCGAGAGGGTTCATTCCGTTTTCCACGATAGGGCACGGGCGTTAGATATGGACTGTCTGTTTCGATCATCATCTGTTCCAGCGGAACCGCCTGCACCGTTTCCTGAAGCCGTACTTTCGGGAAGGTAATCATCCCGGTGAATGAAACGCACATTTGCAGTTTCAGTGCCCGTTCAGCTAACGCCGGTGAACCTGAAAAGCAGTGGAAAACGCCTCGAAGCGTTCCATCCTGTTCCTGCTCGACAATCCGGAATATGTCTTCATCCGCTTCCCGGTTGTGAATGATAACGGGAAGCTGGTATTGCTTTGCCAGCCGAATTTGGTCACGGAAAAAGGCTTTTTGTTTGTCTCTGGGTGAAAAGTCGTAGTAGTAGTCCAGGCCAATTTCCCCAATGGCAACGACACGCTCGCCTTTCTGGATCCAGGATTCCACCACTTCCAGAGATTCTTCCTCATACGTTCCCACACTGTGGGGATGGATACCAACGCCCCAGAAAAGCATTGGATCTGAAAGCACCACTGATTGCAGATGATCGAAGGTTGCTGGTTCGATAGCCGGAATGACAATGGCACGGATCCCTGCTTCCCGTGCCCGATGGATCACCTGTGGGCGGTCTGGCTCGAACTGTTCAACGTCCAGGTGACAATGCGAATCAACGAATGGTGCTGTATTCCAGGTTTGTTCCATCTTCTGTCTCCTTAATTCTGCGTTTGTTGTTGCAATTGTTGCAACGTTTCTAAAACAGTCTGCACGTGCCCTTTCACCTTTACCTTCCGAAATGCTGCAACGATGTTCCCATCGGGATCGATAATGAACGTGCTTCGTTCAATACCCGGAAAAACTTTGCCATACAGCTTTTTTTCCTTCCATACGCCGTATTGTTCAGCGATGGAATGATCTTCGTCGCTGATCAGTACAAAGGGCAGTTGATATTTCTGCTTGAATTTTTGATGCCGGTTGATGGGATCAGGGCTGACACCCAGAATCACTGCGTTGTGTTTTGCAAAATCTTCCGCTGCATTTCGGAAATCCAAGGCTTCGGCGGTACAGCCCGGCGTGTTATCGCGGGGATAGAAGTATAGAATCACCCACTTTCCGCGAAACTGTTCCAGACTGATTTTTTCTCCCGTATCCGTCACGCCTTCAAATAAGGGTGCCGGCTGCTTTTCCATTGTTATTCCTGTGTTTTATTTCACTCGCTTCAAATCAAAAAAGTCTTTCAGCTTTCTTTCAGCTTCGGTTTCCGTTACTGCATCGTTCGAGTCTGCTGTTGCGTTTGTTTGTTTTCTGTCTTCAGGGGAAGTTCGGGAAGGTTGCGGCGAAGGAGATTCTGTTGTGTCCAGATTTTCAAAAATATGGATCGTCGGTTTTTTAATGCCCTCGATTTCCACCGATACCGATTGCCCACATTTTTCCGAAAGCAATTGCGCTAACACCTGCTGGCGTTGTGCTAAGGTTTCGCCCACAAAGGGATCACTTGGGGTAATCTTCACCGCATTGCCATCGACCGTGATCTTCACCATATCTTTTCGGAGCAGGAGGCGGCGAATGCCCCGGAACGCTTCGGATTCTTGAATAGCGCGGAGTACGAATTCCTGGGTCAATTTCACCGGCTTTTCTCTGGAGGTTTTCTCTGCTGGTGGTTTTTCACCGGCTGGTGAAGATGAAGAAGATGCTGAAGACGTTGTCTGATACGATGCTGCTGTTTCTGTCACTGCTGTTTTTGGCTGGCTCGACTTTGCAGAGGATGGAGCGTTCGGGGACTGGAGTTGCTCCAGCAGTTGCGCCAGCTCCAGCGCTGAGTCCAGCAAAGCAACTTTTGCCAGCAGCACTTCCAGGTAAATGCGGGGATTCGAGGCAAATTTGAGCTGTTGTTCGCCATAGGTCAACACGGAGAGCACATTGAGTAAAGCAGCCTGGGAGTATGCTTTAGCTCGTTCTTGGTACTGCTGTTGCCATTCCGGAGTTAAGGTGACCAGATCGGCTGAGCCCGTTGCAACGACCGCCAGCAGATTGCGATAATGATCGACTAACCCCGAAAGAAACTCGCTGAAATCGTATCCCTGCGCAAAAAGTTGTTGCACGATCTGGAAGACACCGCGGAGATCGCCCTGCGCTAAGGTCTTTTCCACCTCAAAGAAGAACTGCTGGTCGATCAGGTGAAACGTTTGTTGCACATCTGCATAGGTGATCTTTGCGCCGCTGAAAGCGACTAACTGATCGAAGATACTCTGGGCATCACGCATCGAGCCATCCGCTTTTCGGGCGATCGTTAGCAGCGCTTCTTCTTCGACCGCAATGCCTTCGGCATCTGCGATTTTTGTCAGATGGTGCACGATTTCCGGAATACTCATCCGCCGGAAATCAAAGCGCTGGCATCGGCTGATAATGGTAGCCGGGAGCTTCTGCGGCTCCGTTGTGGCAAAGATGAACAGCAGGTGAGGAGGAGGTTCTTCTAAGGTTTTGAGTAAAGCATTGAAGGCGGCGGTTGAAAGCATATGCACTTCGTCAATGATGTAAATTTTGTACCGCCCACTTTTCGGCGGATACTTGGCATTCTCCCGGAGCATTCGGACATCATCGACGCTATTATGGGATGCGCCGTCGATTTCCAGCACATCCATTGAGCGCCCTTCAAGAAAAGCCTGGCAGGATTGACACTGGTTGCACGGTTCGCCATCTTCCATATTCAGGCAGTTTACCGCTTTTGCCAGGATGCGCGCCGTTGTCGTTTTCCCAACTCCACGAGGACCGGCGAACAAATAGGCGTGATGAACGCGGTGTTGTTTCAGGGCATTGCGCAGCGTCCGGGTCACGTGCTCCTGTCCTACCACTTCCGCAAATCGCTGGGGGCGCCATTTGCGAGCTGTTACCATATATGCGGATGGTTGCTGCATCCTGATAGAACGGTTCCTCTGCTTACGTCTCCACGCACAGTTTGACGAATGAGAATTGATCCCCGTTGAATAGTCCCTGATCACTGAGTTTGAGCGAGGGGATCACCAGTAATGCCATAAAAGACAGGGTCATAAAGGGTGCCTGCAGGGAAGAGCCCAGCGTTTGCCTGGCGAATTTATCCATACTGCTGTATCGCTTTGCAACCGTTTCGCCCTCATCGGTTGCCATCAAACCGGCGACGGGTAGTGGCAACACTTCTGTGTGATCCTGGAGCGCAGTGGCAATACCGCCGCGGTGTTCGATGATGGCATTGATAGCGTTGGCGATTTCTTCGTCGCGCACGCCAACAGCAACGATATTGTGTGAGTCGTGCGCAACCGATGAAGCGATCGCTCCTCGCTTGAGTCCAAAGTTGCGAATAAATCCAATTGCGGGTGGGGCATCAGCATAGCGGTTAACCACAACGATCTTGAGGATGTCATTCTTTGGATCTGAGACAATGAGCCCTTTTTTGATAGGAGCAGGCACAATGTTCTCTCTGGTGATCAGCTCGCCGTCGATGGCTTCGATCACCCGGATATGCTCGCAGGTCGCCGGAACCTGCAGCGCTTCGGGTTGGATTGGATGGGCAGCAAAGTTGTTGACTGTGTCAGCTTCGATGTGTGGCAGCAGTGTTTTGCCGTTTTCTGCAACTTTCCGTCCCCGAATGTAAGTTGCCAGCACATTGAATTCGTACAGGTCGTCCACAATCAGGAAGTCGGCTGGATCGCCAATCTGGAGCAAACCTACATCTAATCCGTAGTGCTGCACCGGATGAAGGGTAGCAATCTGCAGTGCTGTGATGGGATGCACATTGTGCTCCTTGACCGTTCGGCGCACCAGGGTGTTGATGTGACCTCGAAGCAGATCGTCGGGGTGTTTATCATCGCTACAGAACATCAGTTTGTCTGCATACTTTTCAACCAGTGGGATCAGGGCGTCGTAATTTTTTGCTGCTGAACCCTCCCGAATCAAAATTTTCATTCCCGCCCGGATCTTGTCGACCGCCTCTTCGTAGGAAAAACATTCGTGATCGGTTTCGATACCAGCGGCGGCGTATTGCTTTGCCTCTTCGCCCCGTAAGCCGGGAGCATGGCCATCGATGCGTTTTCCCAATCGTTGAGCAATCTCGATTTTCCGCATCACTTCCGGATCGCGGTGCAAAACACCGGGATAGTTCATTACCTCGCTGAGGTAGCTCAGCCCATCTTCAACGAAAAGTTTTTCGATGTCCTCCGCAGTGATTTCAGCGCCTGCTGTTTCAAATCGAGTAGCCGGTACGCAGGAAGGAGCGCCGAAGCAGAAGTGGAAGGGCACGTACGAACCGTTGTGGATCATATATCGGACGCCGTCGATCCCCAGTACATTGCCAATTTCGTGAGGATCGGAAACGGTTGCCACTGTACCGTGGATGGTTGCATATCGGGCAAACTCACTGGGAACCAGCATCGAGCTTTCGATGTGAACGTGTGCGTCGACAAATCCGGGAATGATGTAGCGATCGTACACCGTTGAAGGTTCCAGTTGAATTTGCACAATCGTTGCATCTTTGATTTTCAGCGTTCCGGGATAAATGCGCCGCTGTACAATGTCCACAATATTGCCCGCAATTGTAAATTCTTCCATCAGTGCCCCCGGCGTTGATTGTACTTGTTTCCAGTGCAAAGATACTGAAACCCTACCGGAAAGGTGGCAGGAGAGAATCCAGCATCCTGCTGAGATACAGCGTTGCTTGGAGGAACAGCGTGAGATACGACAAGATTTGGCGGTGCCGCATTCTGCTTAGATACGGCGTTGCTTACCTGGCTATCACTAAGCGCGCAAGGCTAAACGTCTTTTCTTCTGAAATTTGACGGACAGGCTCCGGCTGGAACAATGCGGTGGATGTTGAGTGCTGCTCTCCTGCTTCTCTTGAGTTGCCGATCCTCGGATGTAACCTCACAACCCTCTCCTGATGCTTTTCTGGAAATCGGCGAAGGTGGCGGTGTAATGGGCATCTACACAGGGTATCAACTGTGGGGGACCGGGGTCTTGCTCCATTGGCAGCAGCAGCGGTTGCATCGCACCATCGATACGGTGACGCATATTCCCAGGGAACACGTTGCTCAATGGTTCCAGCGGGCGGATTCATTGCATCTGCAGGGGCTCCGGATTCGAGAAACTGGCAACTATCAGTATTGGTTGCAGTACCGGAAGGCTGGGGATACGCTCCGGATACAATGGACGGATCCGCAGCAAATTCCAGCAGCGGTCTGGCAGTTCTATCAGGATATCAGAAACTTTGCACAGCAACAGCAGCAGAGTGGTCAATAAAGAAAGTGTTGAACAACAGAAGGAGGCTGGAAAATGCGGTGGCAGCGACGTTTTGCAGTGGGTCTGATGATTGGGTTGCTCAGCTTCGGTATCGGCTGGGGAAAGTCGCACCAGCGGAAACAGTCGGCGCAGCAACGACCGGCATTGCAGCATATATCGATCGCCTCCTTTGATAATGCACCGGTTCGATTGCACGGGACGCTTTCCACGTTGTTAACGCCATTGCAGCGTCGGGGCATTATGCAGTTAGCTTCTTTGCAGCGCCGCATATCGTTGTGGTATGACCCTTTGCAGCGAGTTCCGTACTGGATTGCTGGTACGCAGATTGTACCCTTTCAGTTTTCACTCACCTCTCCAGCAGAATATGCCGTTGCTTTTTATCGATCGCTGCAGTTTTTAGCACCGGTGCTGGGGATTCGGCAACCAGAGAAAGAATTCCACATTTTCCGTTATTGGCGCGATGCGCTGGAAACGACCCATATTCGAGCTGAGCAGCACTATCAGGGAATTCCGGTATGGGGCAGTGAACTCATTCTGCACTTTGATGCGGGTGGTCGTGTGTATGCGCTGACAGCGCGGATCCATCCAACGCCTGCGGCGAAACTGGATGCGCAACCAGCTATTTCGCAGAGCGAGGTGCCAAAATTGCTGAAACAGGTTGCCGGGAACCAGTCGCTGATGGTCGACACGGTACGACTCCAGTGGTTCCCCGATCGGGAAGATCCTGAGAAGTGGCATCTGGTCTGGCATGCGACGGCGTATGCTGGCTGGGATCGATGGGAGTATTTTGTCTCTGCTCACACGGGGAAACTTGTTTTCGCCTATCGGAATACCCATTTCGACGGACCGGCGACAGCGCAAGCACAGGATTTACTGGGGCAAACCCGGACGATTCATACGTACCAACTGGGAGGCACGTATTATTTGCTGGATGCTTCCCGCCCGATGTTTGATCCCCAGCGATCGCAATTGCCGAACAATCCTGTCGGAGCAATTTTAACGCTAAATGCGAACAACACGGATCTGGAAACCATTTATCACATTGTTTCACCGAACAACACGTGGAGTGATCCTGCTGCTGTTTCAGCGCATTACAATGCGGGAGTGACGTACACTTATTACTACACCACCCATCAGCGGAACTCCATCGATGGTAATGGAGGGACAATGCTGAGCGTCATCCACGTTACCCACAACGGGCAGTCGATGGCGAATGCGTTCTGGAATGGGAAAGTGATGGCGTACGGTGATGGGGGGCAGATTTTCCATCCGCTGGCACGCGGCCTGGATGTTGCAGCCCACGAGATGACGCACGGAGTAATTGAGCACACGGCGAATTTGATCTACCTGAGCCAATCGGGGGCAATCAATGAATCGATGGCGGACGTGTTTGGAGTGATGGTCGATCGCGATGATTGGCTGGTCGGCGAAGATGTGGTGAAGCCGCAGTACTTTCCGTCCGGTGCTATGCGGAATTTCGCTGATCCCCACAATGGTGGGAGTGGCCCACAGGATCCGTACTGGCAGCCGGCAAAGATGAGCGAATATGTCACGCTACCGGAAACGCCGGAAGGAGATAATGGCGGGGTGCACATTAACAGCGGGATTCCGAACCACGCCTGCTACCTGATTGCAACGGCTATTGGGCGAGAAAAAACAGAGAAAATCTACTATCGAGCGCTGACGACATATTTGACCCGCTCCTCGAAGTTTGTGGACCTCCGGCGGGCAGTGATCCAGGCAGCCATTGATCTTTATGGCAACGGGCAGGAAGCGCAGGCGGCACGGCAGGCGTTCGACGCAGTGGAAATTTTCGATTCCGGTGGCGGTGGCGGCGGTCCGAAAGATTTACCCCCTGTACAGGGGAAAGATTGGATCCTGGCGTACGCTCCGGATCTTGAAGCGCTGGTGTTGACCGATCTTCAGAACCAGCAGTATGTTGTTTCACAGAGTGGGTTGATTGGGCGGCCTACGCTGACGGATGATGGAACCATTGCGCTCTTTGTTGCTGGTGATCAAACCCTGCACGCTGTCAGTCTTGATCCGAATAATTTGCAGGAAGCGATTTTAAGCAGCGACCCTGTTTGGGGCAGCGTTGCAATTTCTGCAGATGGACAACGCCTGGCTGCGACCAGCATTTATGCAGAGCCTTACATCTATATTGCGGATTTAACGCAGGATCCGGCACCGGTGAAGCAGTTCCAGATTTATACTCCGGATTACGCCGGTGCTCAGCCGTCAACAGCGCTCTATCCCGATGCGATTCAGTGGAGTTATGATGGGCGATTTGTGCTCTTCGATATGCTGAATGCGATGGTTACGGAGTGGGGAGATACAGTCGAGTATTGGGATATCGGGATACTGGATGCGTGGAATCCTGCGCAGCAGACGTTTGGGAGCGGCATTGTGCAGCGGGCATTGCCGCCGTTTCCTGAAACGATCAGCGTTGGAAATCCTTCGTATGCCAGCAATTCGCCGTACATCATCACGTTTGAACTGGTGGATATGGTCAACCAGAATTTTTATATCGCTGCTGCCAACCTGGAAACACAACAGGTGAACCTGCTGGTCCAGAATGTACCGGTCCTGGGATTTCCTGATTATTCACCCGATGATCGAGCGATTGGATTTACAACGCTGGATATCAATGACGACTACGTCTTTGCGGTTGTTCCTGTTGGAGCCGATAAAATTACGCCAGCCGGCAATGTGCAGGGCGTGCTGGGTGGGGCATCGGTCAGCATAATGTTCCGTCAGGGGTCGCGTCCTGCTACCTCGGTACGGTCCGGAGCAATGAGTGTGTCCCCGGCGACTGTTGAGATTCTCTATGTGCACCAGCACGGTCGCCAGCTCCAGATTGGAGTGCACCTGTCGACGCCGGGAGATGCCACCATCGTTATCGCGGATCTCCTGGGACGCACGGTAGCGAAACATCACATTTCTGCTGGCATCAGCGGGGTGCAAACGGTAGCGATCCCGTTACCGCATACTTTGTCAGCCGGGACGTATCTTGTATCGGTCGTAACCGCCAATGGGACGCAGAGCCGGCTGGTGAAAATAGGACCATAGCAAAGACCTTGCGGCAATCCGCCCATCGGGGTTTAGCAAAATCAGTCGATAGTGAGGGGACTGTTCCCTCCTCAGCGGCACAAAGGTAGGACATTCCTGCTACTGGGGCATTAGGGGACAAAAATGGAGTGGGACGCAGGGAAAATCACTGGTGAGACTGTTGTCATTTCTTCCGCAGACAGTCGGGATGCGCTGAGCACCGGACCTCTTTTTGATCTGAAGGGTGCTTTATGAGGGAAAACCGCAACCGATGGACCCGCCCGTCGCACTCCTCCTTTTCGATCTGAAGGGCGCTTTATGATCCCGGCGCTCTGTCTATCGGAGTTCGATCTCCGGAATCCGGAAACGTTTTTTGCCGCTGTGGGTTATTGCTCTCAGATTGAGGAAATGAAGAAGGGAAGATGGGAACGATGCAACAACGTCATCTTGTAGCAGCATTTTTCGGGGATTTCGCAGGCAATTGTTGTTCGGTGGTTGTGAGAGTTTAACAAACAAAGGGATAGATTGATGAAAAATCGCTTCCTGGTGTTTCTCCTGTTTTCCAGCCTGCTCCTTCCGCTGTGGGGGCAGTGGCAGCATCTTGGCTTTATTCCGAACCGTGGGCAATGGGACGCGTCTGTCCGGTACGTTCTGGTTACGGAGGGATATACGGTGTGGATTTTTCCAGATCGGTGGGTGTTTTTCCCCGCCCGCTCCGGCTCAGATGCCTTGCTGGATGGAAACCGGGGGCACACGACCCCGGCACCTCTTGAGATGAAACTTCCAGCAGCCGTTGATACAATCCTTGCGGAGCAGCCAATGGCGGGCAGGGTGAACTTCTTTTTGGGCAATGACCCTGATCGGTGGGTGAGCAATCTCCTCCATTATCGGCGACTTCGGTGTGTTGCTGCTGGCGTTGAGTACGAACTGGTGGTTGCCAGCGGCGCACTGGAATACCGGATTCGTGCTGAGCATCCAGAGCATCTTAAGCGCCTTCTTTTTCGGCTACCAGAACAGTGGCAAGCGGTAGTGCTCGAAGATGGGACCTTAGAGCTTCGGTATCAATCTATGCCTGTTTTTCGACACACTCCGCCGCGAATGTTTCAGTTGCAGGCTAATGACACGATCCCCATCCACGGGCAGTTTCTACAGCGTCCGGATGGATTTCGATTTGCGCTGGCACAGCCACTATCAGATGCGCCCGTTGTGATAGATCCACTGGTGTACAGCACCTTTGTTGGCACGGATTCCTCTGATGAGGGTAAAGCGATTTTGGTGGACAACAATGGCAATGCTATTGTCGCTGGTAGTACGGAGGATGCCGACTTTCCAACAACCAGTGGTGCATACGACCAGACGCACAATGGTGACGATGATGTTTTTGTGTTGAAACTCAATGCTAATGGTAGCAGTCTGATTTTTGCCACGTTCATCGGTGGAAGTGAGGGAGACGAACCGGGCGCAATGACCCAGGACAACAGCGGCAATTTGTACCTGGTGGGCAGCACAGAGTCTTCGGATTTTCCGACGACCAGCGGTGCATACGATCAGACACACAATGGGGAAGAAGATGCGTTTGTGGTAAAGCTGAATAGCAGTGGCAGTGCCTTGCTTTATGCCACGTACGTAGGAGGAAGCGAGAATGATTACGGTACCGGCGTTGCGGTGGACAACAACGGGCGAGCGGTGGCGTGTGGTTATACTGAATCTTCCAATTTCCCAACGACCAATGGGGCGTACGATACGGATCATAACGGGGAAGAAGATGCGTTTGTGCTGCGACTCAATCCAGCCGGCAGTAATTTGGTATACAGCACTTTCCTGGGAGGAGACGACGACGATGAGGCGCACGATGTAATGCTGCGAGGCAATGGAATGGCAATTGTCTGCGGGTATACCAAATCCACGGATTTTCCTACAACCAATGGTGCCTATGATCAAAGTCACAACGGTAGCAAAGACTGGTTTGTCACAGCACTCAATAGCAACGGTTCGCAGCTCAGTTTCTCGACCTTCGTAGGCGGGAGCAGTAGCGATGAGGCGTATGCGATTGCACCCGGTCCCTCTAACTCCATCATTGTTGCAGGTAGCACCGAGTCTTCCAATTTTCCAACGACCAGCGGGGCGTATGACCAGAGCTTCAACGGGGACAAAGATGTGGCTGTTGCTCGACTCAATCACTCAGCGTCTCAGTTAATGTGGGGGACATTCATTGGCGGGAGCAGCGAAGAAGTTGCCGAGGATTGTTTTACCACCGATTCGTATGTGTATCTGACGGGGAAAACGTCATCGTCCAACTTCCCTACGAGCTCCAATGCGTACGATCAAACCCATAATGGGAGTGAGGATGTGTTTATTGCTCAGTTAACCATCAATGGCAGTGCGTTGCCATATTCGACATTTCTGGGAGGATCGCAGGATGACGAGGGCAAATCAATTGTTGCCAGCGGGTGCGCCGTGTACGTAACTGGTTATACATATTCATCGAACTTCCCCACCACCAGCGGTGCCTACGATCAAAGCTTCAACGGAGAGGAAGACGCTTTTGTTGTCAAGTTGGGGATTGGCGCATCCTTTACCATTTCTGCTTCGGATCAGGAAATCTGTGCTGGTGAAAGCGTGCAACTGGAAGTTCAGCCGCAACCCTCTGGTGCCAGCTATTCGTGGTCACCGGCGACGGGACTCAGTAGTACCAGTGTTCCCAATCCCACGGCAACGCCACCATCGACGATTACCTATACCGTCACTGTCACCACGCCTGACGGCTGCTCTGGCAGTACGTCCATCACCATCACGGTATCGCCGCCGATGCAGTTGACCACCAGCGACCAGACTATTTGTCAGGGAGACACGGTGCAAATCGGAGTCACCGTGTCCGGAGGGACATCGCCGTACAGCTATAGCTGGTCGCCAGCAACTGGATTGAGCGATCCGAACGTGGCACAGCCGGAGGCGTTTCCGCAAAGTACGACAGTATACACAGTGACAGTAACCGATGCTGCAGGGTGTTCGACGCAGGCGACCGTAACGGTGACGGTCAATCCGAAGCCGACGATCACATTGAGCAATGCGGAAATTTGTCAGGGGGATACGGTACGGATCGGAGCAGAAGCGCAGGGCGGGACGCCGCCGTACAGCTATAGCTGGTCGCCAGCAACTGGATTGAGCGATCCGAACGTGGCACAGCCGGAAGCATTTCCACAGGCAACGACTGAATACACCGTAACAGTGACGGATGCAAAGGGGTGTTCGGTACAGGGGAGTGTGACAGTGACGGTCAATCCGAAGCCGACGATCACGTTGAGCGATGTGGAAGTATGTCAGGGGGATACGGTACAGATCGGGGCGGAGGCGCAGGGCGGGACACCCCCGTACAGCTACAGTTGGTCGCCGGCAACTGGATTGAGCGATCCGAACGTAGCACAGCCGGAAGCATTTCCACAGGCAACGACCGAATACACCGTGACGGTGACCGATGCCAGAGGGTGCAGTGTGGAGCACAGCGTGACCGTCACAGTTATCCCTCAGCCACAGATTACAACTTCTGTGGATGCATTAGACTTTGGTGCTCTGGGTGGATGCAGCCCATCGGCTGACACAACAGTCGTTGTGACCAACTCTGGACAGTCAGCGGTAACGTTGACGGCAGTTGAAGTTCCATCGCCGCATTTTTCTTACACTGCTCCCGCATTGCCCATTTCGATCCCTGCAGGACAAAGTGTGACGCTCCATTTTCGGTATAGTCCACAGACAGTTGGAACTCATACGGCACCGGTGTATCTGCGATTCGAGCCCTGTGAGTTTCGCGACACTCTTGAGTTGTCAGGGGAGAAAACAGAAATTACGGTTGCATTGAGTCATTCCGCTGTTGAATTCCCTCCGATGCCGGAATGTGAGTTGCAGACGATGGACACTACTGTGATTCTCCGGAATTCTGGATCAGAGCCGTTACAGATCACATCCATTACGGTGCCGACACCTTTCAGTCTGGTGTCACCGGCTTCGTTACCGGTTACGGTGCCAGCTTATGACAGTATTGCCCTGGTATTCCGATATGCGCCGACGCAGGCAGGCAGGTATGCCGCTAACGTTCCCATTGGCTTCCGCAGTGCGAATTGCGATGCCGAATTGCAACTGACATTGCGTGGAACGGTAACATCTGTGGCGGTGCAGGCATCGCTGGATGCTATTGATTTTGGCACGATTCTGGGATGCGAGGAAGCGCGGGATACGGTGATCTTTATTGAAAATCAGGGTGAGACGCCTATCTCCATTACGGGAATTTCCAGCTCTGACCCGGCATTCCAGCCGGTGATGTCTGGCAGCGGACAGGTTGCACCAGGAGAGCAGTTGGCAGTCACCATTCGGTTTTCTCCATCGGGAAGTGGACATTTTCAGGGAACTGTGCAGCTCAGCTACGAACCGTGCAATGGTGTGATTACGATACCGGTAGAAGGGAATAAGGAAGGAGTGCTGTTCGTTGCTCCAGATACGGTGGAATTTGAAACGCTCGTATTGTGTGCGGATACCTTAGCAACCGAAACGGTAAATCTGCACAATCTCAGCGGCGGCGCGATCTCCGGGACGATTACCGACGTATCGATCACTCCGCCGTTTGCCACGTCATTACAGCCGGGCACAACTATCGCTGCAGGTGATTCTTTGCCATTTACCATTACCTTCCACGCAACGGCGCCCGGACACTATACGGGCGAGCTCGTGATTCGGCTTTCACCCTGTGATGTGGAAAAGCGTATTCTGCTGGTTGGCGATGCGGTTGATGCCCAGTTGCAGGCGGCGCTAACGGTGGTAGACTTTGGCACAGTCGACTTTGGCAATACCGCTACGGCAGAAGTGGCAGTAGTAAATACCGGCGGTGTTTCTCTGGAAGTCTCTGAATTCGCCGGTTTGCAGCCTCCGTTTACCATTGTAAGTCCAGCTTTACCGGTAACCGTTGAACCCGGTGACACATTGTGGATTACGGTAGCATTGGATGGCAATCAGAGTGGCACTTTTGAGGATACGTTGATTGTCCGCTCGTCCGATCCCTGTGATCTTGCTGTTTCCATCGCGCTTCAGGGAACGGTTGGACAGCGTCCCAATATTGGCGTTGCGGTATGCGACCGGGATTTCGGTGTCGTACTGGTTGGAGACTCCAGGGATGACACCGTGTGTGTGCGCAATACGGGGAGGCTCAGCCTTCGAATTCTTCAGATGGAATGGGTACAGAATCCCGATGGAGTGTTCCAGTTGCTGAGCAATCCGCAGGGAACGGATGTTGCACCGGACCAGCAGCAGGCAGTCTGGGTGCGTTTTACGCCGCAGGCGGAGCAGCAGTATGAAGGAGTAATTCGGGTAACCCTGGATACGGGCTATACGACCCTGAAGGATCCTCCACCCTCGATTCAGGTGCTGGAGGCGTACATTACGGTTCGGGGACGCGGCATTGCGCCGGGTTTGCAGGCGACCGGCATCGATTTTGGCCAAGTGCCTATCTTTCACTCAAGGGTTGATTCCATTGTCATCGCCAATACGGGATCAGTGGCGGTGACGATCACCGAACTCTCCTGGAGTGCCAATCCGCAGAGCGTATTTGCGCTGGATTCCACCGTCGCTTCTACTTTTACACTTCCACCTAAATCAGAGCTGAGTATTCCTATTTCCTTTGTCCCAACAGCGGAGCAGCCCTACCAGGGGACGCTCCGTATCATTCCCAGTTCGGGAGATCCGGTGGAAGTTTCTATTTCGGGTGTCGGCGTTGCTTCGCATACCATCATCGCCCTACCCCAGCGGATTGAGGTAGAGCCGAAGGATCGGGGAGTACGGATTCCGGTGGCATTACTGTCGACGCAGCAGGATCAGCGCATCTTCCAGATGGTGGCACCGGTAACCTTTACCGCTACTGTTCGGTGGGATGCGCGGTTGTTCCATTTGCAGAATGTTGTGGGTGCAACCGTCCAGAATTTTGAAGTTCAACCGGATGGGCAGGCAGAGGCGACCATCACCAAAACTTTTGAGGCTCTCGACAGCGACTCTCTTGTGGTGTGCGAGCTTGTAGGAGATATTCTTCTGGGACCGGCGGATTCAGTACAAATGCTCTTTACAGCCTATCAATGGGGCGATCCAGCAGTGCTGGTGCAGCCACGCAACGGCGAGATGCTCCTGACCAACATTTGTACTCAGGGCGGTAAGCGGCTGCTGGATTTCAAAGATCTGTTTGGAATCAATGTGTCGCCTAATCCCAGCAGTGCACAGGCTGTCAGGGTAACGATTTACGCTGTGGAGAAAGCCGCCAGTGTGTTCCAGGTGGTTACGCCGCGCGGCGAAGTAGTGTTTGAACAGCGATTTGCCGCTGAGGATATTCCAGAAGCAGAACCGGGAAGAGCAGCGCAGCTCCAGATCCAGTTGCCGCCGATATTGAGTTCTGGAACTTACTTTCTGCGGTTCCGTTCGCCGGCGCGGGAAGCAGTCACAACTCTGCTTATTGTGCGATAAGGGAGGGCAAAGCCAATGAAAAACATTGGGGTGAACATTGGCGTGTTGGTAGTAGTGCTGAGTACAGTCGCTGTTGGGCAGTCTCCGATAATAGAGGTTTTGCCGTACAAAATTGGCGGATACGTTGGTTTCCAGACCAATTTCCACTGGGCACAGTTTACACAGTTACCTGGGGTCCCAAACTGCTGTCCGGGATTTCAGGGGGGCTATGGAATGAGTCCCGCCGTTGGTGCGGTTTTGGAGTATATGCTGTTGCCAGATCTGCTGACGCAGTGGAGAGTGGGCTATGTGAATAACACTGCAACGCTCTTCGAACGTGAGGTGATCGGAAATGCCATCAGTAATGGCGTTGTGGTACCAGCAGTGTCGCAATATGAGCTCAGTGCCAGTCTACCGATGCTGAGCACAGACCTGCGGTTCAGTTACCAGTTGATCGAAGATGTTCCGCTCTTTCTGGATCTGGGACTCAACGGCGGGTGGTACCTGCGGTCCTTTTATTCCCAGCGAGAAGTGTTATTGGAACCGAAAACCGCCGTCTATGCCGATGTTGGCAAAGCGGTGCGGAATGAATCTTCTGGGGAGATTCCCCAGAAAACCCCGTATTACTTCTCCATCGCTTCCGGTTTCCATTATACCCTTGATCTTTCCTTCGGTTCCCAGCAACTCTTTTTCCAGCCAACCTTAAGCTATTATTACGGGTTGACCAGCATTCTGGAGGGATATAAATGGACCCCCGATGCTGTCCGACTGGAATTGGTGGTGCTCTTCCCGTTTGAAAAAGTCCATACGCCACCAGCAACACCGAAGGCGCCAGCGCCTCCCCCCACGCCGCCGGCAATGCTCAGTACCGCAGTCGATGCCGTTGCGGTTTACGAAGATGGACATCGCGACCGCAATGTCAAGATTCTGGTTGAAGAAATTGAACGCGGGGAGTATTACCCGCTGTTGCCGTATGTGTTTTTTGAGGAAGGGAGCGCGGATCTGTCGAAAAGCCGGATGCATTTCCTGACGCCGGAGCAAACGCAGCAGTTTGACGAACAACAATTGCCGCCGCAAACGCTGGAAATCTACTATCATCTGCTCAACATTGTGGGGGCACGAATGCAGCAATATCCGGATGCGGTGTTAACCATCACCGGATGCAACAACAACCTGGGGGTAGAAAAGGGCAATCTGGAGCTTTCCCGACGGCGAGCGGAGGCAGTGCGGGATTACTTCCTTCGCGTGTGGAACATTGATAGCAACCGCCTGATTGTCCGTTATCGTAACCTTCCAGTGAAGCCGGCAAATAACGATCGGCCAGAGGGTCGGGAAGAAAACCGGCGGGTGGAATTATCTTCCAATCGATACGAGATTCTTCAGCCTGTCTATCTGCAATCAATCCAGCGGAAAACGACGCCATCCATTGTGGAAATTCTCCCGAAGGTGCAGGCGACTTTACCACTCGAAGGGTGGGAGATTACCGTTCAAACGGAAGATACCGCTTACGCACACTTTAGTGGAACGGTGGCACCGCCAGACACCTTACCGTGGCACTTACCTGAAACCTTTTTTGCTGCTTTGCAGCGCAAAAGAACAGACCGGGTGACAGTGAACCTGGCAGCGCAGGATGTGCAGGGGAATCAATCCGTTGCTCAGGCGGTGATTCCAGTTGAATTGCTAACGCTCAAGCGGAAGCGGTATCAGATCAAGAACGACATTCGCTACGAATACTTCTCGCTCATCCTGTTTGATTATGACAAAGCCGACTTAAAGCCCATACACCATCGGATTCTGGATATTGTCAAAAGCCGGGTAGAGCCCAATTCGCAGGTGTACATCGAGGGATATGCGGATCGAACGGGAACGCCGGAATACAACCGCCAACTGGCAAAGCAGCGGTGTCTCAGTGTTCAGCAGTATTTGCAGCCGACCGTGCGGGAAGATCAGATTCACATTCGGGCAGTGGGAAGCGACAAACTGCTGTACGATAACGATCTTCCTGAAGGGCGCAACT
Source organism: Candidatus Kapaibacterium sp. (assembly GCA_026996895.1). GTDB lineage: Bacteria > Bacteroidota > Ignavibacteria > Kapaibacteriales > WFXC01 > WFXC01. Next base: position 16,523 of record JALWJX010000040.1, on the reverse strand, counting down.
ACTGTCGAACGGTTCGCATTATCATCGCGACTCCAATCAGCACGCCATAGAACAGTCTACGGTGATAGGTGCTTTTGCAGTGTGCGGAGCAGTCTTCGCCCCCGCAGCTCGCCTTCGAGAGCGATAATGGTTCCGTCAGGATCGATTAAGATCGGCTTGGGAATGCCGCGTACGCGAAAGTCTCTCGCCACTTTGCTGCGAAAGCCGCCATAAGCAAAAGCGTGATGCCACGGCATTGGATGCTTCGGGGATTGGCGGAACCGTCGCACGATGTCTGGTCTGGCGTCGAAGGAAATGCTCAAAATGGTGAAGTTTTTGTCCTTGAACGTTTCGTACGCTTTGTGGAGGTACGGAAGCTCCGCAATGCACGGACCACACCAGGTTGCCCAGAAATCGATCAGGACATACTTTCCTTTCAGCGTTTGCGGCATATAGATCGTGGAAGAATCATCCAGATCCCGGAGGCGGAAAAACGGGACGCGCTTGCCGATAGCAACGGGATTATCCGGATCGTAACGGTCGGTAAGAAACTGGAGGTATGCTGACTCGCTCTTTCCGTACTGATTCCGGAGTGCAGCAATAAGGTCACGGGCGACAGCAAAGCGGCGGTGCATATAGGCGTCTTTGATCAGCGCAACCATCGCCATCGCCTGCACGTCGCGCCGCGGGTGGGAGAGCGCAACCAGCGGGAGGTAGGAACGCAGCGCCGGAACAGAATCAGCGTAGTTGACGCACGCATCCAGAAGGGATTGATCTACCCCCCAGAGCCAGTGGGAAGGCGGTAGTGTGCGGATCAATTTCCGGAGCATACCGGGCGCATCAAAGCAGCGCTGGTTTTCCCACACGTCCATTGCGTCCAGCAGCATACTGTAGGCAAAGGTAATGAGCGAGGCAGCTTTGTGTCGTTGCATTCCCTTTTGCATACACTGTTCTCGGAAAGCTTCGCACGATACGGTGACCTCCTCGGTACGCCGTCGCTGCAGAATGGAATCGTAGAACCGCTGGCAGCTTTTCACCACGGCATCGACTTCGGGCAGATTCTCAAGCGTGATTTCGTGCTTCGCTTCAAACGTTCCTGTGGGAAATTTTGAAAAATCTACAGTTACAGTGACCGAGTCTTTTCCCGGAGCACGCAGCACCGAGATGTAATCCGACCCGTCGAATTCGTAGGCATCGCTTTGTGTTCCGTTGAAACTCCGGAGCGATCCGTCAACGGTATCCACAATCTGGTATTGAACGATCCCATCCGTTACCGGAAGCGTTGCCTGAAATGTTTGTTTTCCGATGCGATGCAGAGGAGCGTTGTCGCGAAAGATATTCCTGTCTGGTGCGACCACTGCAATTCTGGGTGCTGTCCCCGACGGCTGCAGAGGGCGGAGCCGGACAACAATCGAATACTTTCCATCGGGCAGGAAGAGTGCTGGAAAGAAGTGCGCTAAGTGATAGGTGCCAGCGACAACAACCATATAGTTTCCCGGTGCTGGGAGCTGAACCTTTGCTACACCGGTCGTCGTCGTTGCAACGGCGGCGGTATCGTTGAACCATCCGAAAATCAGAATATCAGCACGTGCCGGCGGTTGACCATCGTATCCCATAATTCGGAAATGCAGTTGCTGAGCAAAGCCAGAAGACAACAGGATGCCAAACAGCAGGAGCGTCCACCGTTTCATCTTTGCGTCCCTTTTATTTGCCGAACTTTCGCAGGGCGCAAAATTACGACTTCTGTGGGCGATAAGTTGCAACTCAGTGCTCTGTAAAGCTGCTTGGGCGTTGCTTTCTTGGTTCTGTAGTCGATAGGTGCACGCCTCAGCGTGCCAGTGAGCGCACCCGCATCAGCCGCTGGTATAGCATTCGGAATGCACGGTTCCCGGCATTTTCAAATCGGGGATCCCACAGCGCAAACAGTCGGGTAGGTCGACCGGCGGTTCCAGCAGAGGATACCAGCTCCACGTAGGCAGATAATGGTGCAATGCGGACGAACAGTGGGCGATTGCGCAGGAACAACTGGCGTGTGTGGAGCAGCAGGGCACAGATCGTGTCGGCTGGTATGCTACCAAGCGAGCGAACGACCGCAGGATCCTGGGTCGGCGTTGTTCGGATAATGGAATCCAGCGTTCCGGTCTGGCTGATCTGGTATCCGCGCAACACCCCGGCTGAATCCACCATTCCCCAGCGGAGTACGGTTGGTGAAGAGAACTGCTTGAGGCAGGAAGAAGTATGGCAGCCGGTGGCAAGAAATCCCCAGAAAGCACCCAGCAGGAGCGCTACCCATTTATTCCGAAGCATTTTCCGCCATTTGTTGTCGTAACGCCGGTAGATGCTGCGTGACAAACTGCTCTATGCGACGAAGTGTCTCCTCTTTGCCGAGCACTTCCATCGTTTCGGTCATTCCGGCGCCCACGGATTTGCCCGTGAGCATCAGCCGCAGAGCGTTCATCACTTTGCCGATCTTGATTCCCTGCTGTTTGGCAAATCCCTTCAGTTGTTCCCAGATGACCGTGTGTTCCCACGGTTCAATTTGCCGCAGCAGCGTCAGCAATGCAGGGATCAACGCTTCAATATCCTCCGACCACACTCTGGCAAAGTACTCCTGCTCAAAGTGGGTTGGCGGATGGAACAGATAATCGCCAAAGGTGAGGATTTCCGGCAACAGATCCACCCGTTCGCGCAGCAGGATGACAACTTTTTCCAGATACTCCAGCGAAAAATCGCCAAGATTACGTTCCTGCACGTATTGCTGAAGCTGTCGGGCTAACTCTTTCGGATCTTTGTGACGCAGATAGTGTGCGTTAATCCATCGCAGTTTCTGAATGTCGAAAATTGCCCCGGCTTTGTTAACTTTTCTGAGGTCGAACAATTCGATCAGCTCTTGCAGCGAATAGATCTCTCGCTCTCCCGTAGGATTCCAGCCCAGCAGAGCGACAAAATTGATGAGTGCTTCAGGGAAGTAGCCTTCTTTTTTGAAATCCTCCACTGCGACGTGTCCGTGCCGCTTACTTAACTTGCTGCGATCGGGGTTCAGAAGCAGTGGTAGGTGGGCAAATTGCGGCTTTTCCCAGCCAAAAGCTTCGTACAGCAGCACATGTTTCGGCATCGAGGGCAGCCACTCTTCACCGCGAATCACGTGCGTAATGTGCATCAAATGGTCATCAACGACGTTCGCCAGATGATAGGTGGGAAAGCCGTCGGATTTCAGCAGAATCTGGTCGTCCACATCCCGTGCGGGAACGGAAATTTCACCTCGAACAATGTCGGAGAACTTGATGACGCCGGTCAGCGGCACCTTCAGTCGAATCACATACGGTACACCTTCTGCAAGCAGGCGTTGCGTTTCCTCTTCACCCAGCGTAAACTGGTTGCGCATCGTGGTTCGATCATACTTCGGTACGATACCCGCCTGCTGTTGCCGTTGTCGCATTCGCTCCAGTTCTTCGGGCGTATCGAAGGCGATGTATGCTGCTCCTTTGTCCAGCAGTTCCCGGGCGTATTGACGGTAGATTTCCGTCCGCTCCGACTGGACGTATGGTCCGTACGGACCCCCTTTGCCTGGACCTTCGTCGTAGTCCAGTCTACACCAGTGGAGCATTTCGATGATGTTTTCTACCGATCCCTCCACGTATCGAGTTTTATCAGTGTCTTCAATCCGGAGGACAAACGTGCCACCGTGGTGGCGTGCGAACAGAAAGTTGTACAGCGCTGTGCGCAAGCCTCCAATGTGGAGATATCCGGTTGGCGAAGGAGCAAAGCGGACGCGAACACTCATTGTTGATCCTGTGTTTGTTTGACTCTGTTCGGAAGTCGGGCAGAAACTTCGGCAAACGTCGTCTCTGTTTCTGCGACCCGTACCCGCACTTCCTCGATGTTCGGAAACTGTTCAAAGTGCGGCAGCAGTAGCGACAGAATGTGCTGGGCGATGTTCTCCGCTGTCGTTGGAAAGTCAACGTACTGGACTTTGAAATGCGGGTGCTGCTGGAAGAATTCACAGAGAATCGTATCAGACCGATCGCACAGAAAGGAATGATCCAGTTGCCGAATGATCGGTTGTACGATGGCTTTGATTTCGTAGTAGTCGATCACCATTCCCTGCTCGTCCGGCTCGCCGATCACTTCCACCCAGAGTCGGTAGGAATGGCCGTGAATATTCTCACAGCCGCCGGAGTGGTACGGCAGCCGGTGTCCCATTTCCCATCGGAATGTTTTACCGATCCGGGTTTTCATCGCCTTTGCCCGATGCAGTTCGTTTGTAACTTGCTTTGATGATCGAATACATCCCGCCGCGGATCCGCCATTTGGAGATGATTTCCATTTCCAGCGGATCGCACGCTGCTACCAGATCGTCCAGAATCTGGTTCGTTACAGCTTCGTAGAAGATGCCCTTGTTCCGGTACTCCAGGAAGTAGTACTTGAGTGATTTCAACTCCAGACACACTTTGTCCGGAACGTATCGGATGATGATGGTTCCAAAATCTGGCAGCCCCGTTTTTGGACAAACGGAGGTAAATTCTGGATTGACGTGCGTAATGACGTACCGCCGTCCGGGTCTGGGATTCGGAAATGTTTCAATGCTTGCCATTTTTTACCCGACTTTGTGCCGTTATAAAATTTCCAGAGACGAACAAGATGTCCCTTTGTGTCCTCCGCAAAATGCATTGGTAATCGAGAACAGCAGTGCTGAGCTCCGTTCAGAGCAGGTGAGGGCGCAGTGCGGATTGATCCTGAAGTCAGTCGTATGGTTGTGAAGAGCAGGACATAGAAGCAGAGAGGAGAAGTTCAGCTTACAGCGAAAAGTGGGGAGGCAGCGCAGCCGGACTTTGAGTATTACACCGGTTCCAGTGGGCGAACTACCGTAACACCGGTGAATTTTTCCCGCTTTGCCAGATAGCGCGCAACAGTCGTATCCATAAAAACCTTGTGGGCTTCGGTGGAGGCGTGCAGTAGATAGGCAGCGCCGTCTGCTCGATAGACAATTCCGGTGTGGCCATAATCCAGTCCCTGAATGGAGGTAGTGAAAGCGAGAATATCGCCGGTCTGGAGCTTTGACTCAATGGCGGCAACATCGGATCGGGGGATGAAAAAGAGTTGAGCACTTGAAAGGTGTTGCTCAATCTGCTGCATCTTTGCCACCAGTTCTGGATGCTGCTTGAGTGCAGGGTAACGGTCGGGATGGCGCGACATAAAGGATACGGTAGGGTGGTAGGGTTTTCCACCCAGCGCTGCGGTAATGTCTTTGACCACACCTTTCCGGACGTTATCGAGAATCCAGTCGGACATATAGTGCAGCCGGGAAGTATAGTCGCCCAGTTGCCCGTTTCGATACCGGATGAACACCAGTTCCCGTGCAAAATCTTCGAATTTTGCTTTCCCTTTTTTCAGCGTCCGGGCAAATCCCAGAAGGTATTCAAAGAAGGTGACACAATCCACGCCGTGCAAATTGATTCGGCACACTTCGCCCGGTCCTTCCAGGGTGCCGGCTACATAGGGAGTTCCCAGAAAGGTTTTGCCAACTTCGCCCATACATCTACCGATGGGAAGCTGGTCCCAGCCTTTCCATCGGGCTAAGTCCAGCAGTTCATAAAATCGCTGCTGCGTTTCCACCGGGGCTTCAAAGAAGTTGGCTTCCTGCTGTAGCCATCGCGATCGCACAAAGCCAACCGGGACAGTTGTTGCCAGCAAGAGCGTTAGAAAGGATCGCCGATGCATGGATGCTCCTGTTGTCTGGTATACACTGCCTGATCTGTCACAACGAGGTCGAGCGGAACATCGTGTGATTCTCTGGGAAGTGGCGATTCCCGGCGCTGGAAGGCAAAGGCTATGCCCATTTTCACTGCTCGAACACGGGCTAAAAAACGGTCGTAGTAGCCTTTGCCGTAGCCCAGACGATAAAGATCAGGATCGAAAGCCAGCAGTGGGACAAGCACCAGATCAGAGGGTTGCAAAATGGCTGCTACATCCAGCCACTGCGGCGGATGGTCAAATTGAGGAACAGGAATGCCGAACGCATCCGGCTGGAAAGGCTGGTCTGGAAAAATTTCGATGTGACGGAGCTCGGACTGCTGAACAACCGGCACCATCACCCGTTTACCCATTGCAAAGGCGGAGCGGATAATGCGCCAGGTATCCACTTCCCGGTTGAATGAACAATAGGTGTGGATCCACGCTGCGCGGCGGAACGTTGGATGGCTGATGACGCACTGATGGATTGCTTTGCATCGCTGCTGATATTCTGTTTCGTCCATCTGCTCCCGTCGGCGCAGCATTTGCTGGCGGATCTGTGCTTTCGCGTTCATTGCCGTCCGCCGTTGTTGCTGCTTTCGATCCACCGGCTGCAGCGCAGTGGCTGTGGAGAAATGCTGCTCACGATTGCGCCGCCTCCCATCGATCGATGATATCGCAAATAGCATCAACGCCGTCGGTCAGTGCCGCTGGTCCGGGCTGCAAGATGATAGCAGAGGGGATTTCATAGACCCACCCGTTGCGGAGCGCAGGGATCTGATCCCAGCCGGGTCGGCGTTGCATCCGCTCTGGTTTGAACATCTTCCCACACCACGATACCAGAATGATGTCGGGTTGGCGGCGGACTACTTCCTGCGGATCCGCAATGATCCGGCGGCGCGCATCGGGGTACTGGCGAAGCTCCGGGAAAATGTCTATCCCACCGCACAGCTCGATCAGCTCTGAAACCCACCGAATACCGCTGATTAACGGATCGTACCATTCTTCAAAGTAGACCCGCGGCTTCCGCTTCCGCTGCTTCCCTTTCGCAGCGATTGCGGCTAATCGGTGCTGAAGACGATCGATCAGCGCCTGTGTCTCCTGAGGCTTGCCGACCAGCAATCCCAGTCGTTCGATCATTGCCAGAATGCCATCGACCGATCGATGATTGAAGCAATACACTTCGTACCCTTCTTTGATGAGCTGAGCGCAAATGTCCGCCTGTAAATCGGACCAGGCGAATATGAGATCGGGTTGCAGTTCCCGAACTTTCTCCAGATTTACCTCCAGGTACGTCGAAACCTTCGGTTTTTCTTTGCGGGCGTGGGGTGGACGCACGACGAAACCGGAAATGCCCACTAATAGGTGATCAGCACCTAAGAGGTACAGCGTTTCCGTTGTTTCTTCCGTCAAGCAGATCACACGCTGTGGCAGGCGCTTCATCCAGGCATTTCGATGGTCATTTCCACATCCAGATCGTCTTTGTGCGCATCTTCTTCGATCGGCACGGGATAGTTTCCGGTAAAGCACGCATCGCAGTACCCGATCCCCTCTTCCTGGGAAACTGCTGCGTGCAAGCCCTGAAGGGAAAGGTAGTGCAGGGAGTCAGCGCCCAGCTCCTGTCCAATCCGCTGCTGGTCGCTCTGGAAATGGTTGGCGATCAACTCTTCGTAGCTGGGAAAATCCATTCCGTAGTGGCAGGGGAAACGCACCGGTGGGGAAGAAATGCGCAGGTGGAGCTCCTTTAAGCCCGTGGAGCGTACCAGTTGCACCAGGGCTTTGGCGGTTGTCCCCCGCACGATGGAATCGTCCACCATCACGACCGTCCGGTTGCGCAGCACGCCAGCGACCGGATTGAATTTGGCTTTGACCCGGATTTCCCGGGCATCCTGTCCGGGGGCGATAAACGTTCGTCCAATGTAGTGACTGCGGATGAGCCCGATCTCGTATTTCGACGGAATTTCCTGCTTTGCCAGTTGCTGTGCATAACCCAGTGAAGCCGTGTTCGCACTGTCCGGTACACCCATCACAACAACTTTTTTCTCGTCGGAAGGATACACCGGTGCTTCTTCTGCCAGCCGTTTCCCCAGCCGTCGCCGAACTTTGTCGACGCTGTGTCCAAAGATTGTGCTATCGGGGCGAGCAAAGTAGACGTATTCGAAAATGCAGTGGCGGGCAGTAGGAGTGCTGGGCTGGATGGAAAAGGAGTGAATCGTGCCGGTCTCCAGCGTTTCCTGATCGATAACGATCAGTTCATTGTGTCGAACATCGCGCACATACTCCGCACCGATAATATCGAAGGCGCAGGTTTCCGATGCGACAATGTACGCCCATTTGCCAGCCTCCAGCGGAATTCTACCAATCGCTAATGGGCGGATGCCGTATGGATCCCGGGCTGCTAAGAGTTGCGTATCAGTCATCATTACCAGAGCATAAGCGCCACGCACGGTGCGGAGTGCTTCTAAGATCTGCTCGATGGGATCTTCTGCTCGGCTGCGGGCGATCAGGTGGAGAAAAATTTCTGTATCGGTGGAACTCTGGAAAATTGCCCCTTCCTGCTGCAATTGCTCCCGTAACTGGCGGGTGTTGGTCAAATTTCCATTGTGGGAAAGGGCTAAATTGCCCTTGCGATATCGAATGGCAAAGGGCTGAATATTGGCACGAACATCGGTGCCTCCGGTTGTGGAATACCGGTTGTGCCCAATTGCCATTGAGCCGGCAAGGTGATCCTTGAGAATGGCGGGATTGCTGAAAACCTCCAGCACCAGTCCTTTATCCCGATGGGCGTAGAACCGGATTTTCTGCGTCAGTGGATCCCGCCGGGCGGCAACGATTCCCGCAGCTTCCTGTCCCCGGTGTTGCAGGGCGTGGAGTGCGTAATACACCATCACTGCTGCCTGCGGATGACCGTACACTCCAACGACCCCGCAGTTCGAACGTGGACGATCCATTTCATCGATCGTCGGCAGGAAGATTTGCGACGGTTTCATCAGTGTCCCTCAGTTCGTTCTAAGAGTGGTCAACAGACGAATATCAGAGGCGAAGAACGCGAAAGCAGAACGTCCCACCCGATCTTCAACAAATCCTTCCGGCTACCTGGCATCATTTTACAGGTCCGGGTATAACCATTGCCAGCCCACTGCTTCGCTGGCGGCGTTGTGAATGGAGGTTTGCAACGCACCTATTGCACTTTTCGCAACCATCACGGCAATTGGCGAGTGATATGGAGACGGCGTACCAGGCGCTTGCCGAGCGCAGCAGCACCGGCGGCGAAGAAGGGAGCAGCTACAACGTCGATGCTGTAGTGCACGTGCTGGGCGATCACGGCTATCCCGACGGTAGTTGCCAGCCCCGCCATCATCCATCGGATCCGGGATGGAGGAAGAATGAGGGTGAGCAGTACCAGTCCTGCGGTGTGTCCGGAGAAGAACAGATCCCGGCTGAGGGTAGTGCCGCCAGTACCGATCCATTCGACGAGCGGATCGCGGAGCAGGATCATCGTTGGCGGTGGATCCAGCGGCGTCAGCCACAGGGTGAGGGAGCGGATCCAGAGCAGCAGGGTATAGGCGATGATGCCCGTCAGAAGCCGGGGTGGATCTGGCAGGAGTTTCCAGATGGCAAGGAGGATCCCGCCATAGATCGCCGCAAAGCTCAACCAGGTGAGATCGACTGGCGAAAACCGGAGCAGTGGATCCGGCAGAATAACGCCTGGTCGTTGCTCGATCCAGAGGAGCAGCCGGGAAAAGGCGATGAGGGTCAGAATGCTCACTACGAGTGCGCCGGCAAGGGAGCGGCGAAAAATACGGTCTTGCCAGTACGCTCCCCACGCCGTTTTCACTGTTTGCGCCCATCCTTTCGTCATAGCCTCTTTTGGACTGTTGAACAATATCCTCAGACAACCGCTTTGGCAGGCAAAGGGCAACGAACGAAACGAACGATTTTCAGTCGTGGTGCGATTGTCGTTAAAGGGGCGAGGACGCACAATTTGAAGAACCTTTCGCTGGAGATTCCCCGCGGTGCACTGACGGTGATTTGTGGTGTTTCCGGGTCGGGCAAATCTTCCCTGGCTTTCGACACCATTTATGCGGAGGGACAGCGGCGGTTCGTGGAATCCCTTTCTGCCTATGCCCGTCAGTTTCTGGATCGTATGCAGAAACCGGACGTTGACCGCATCGTCGGCATTCCACCAGCGATTGCGATTGAGCAAAAGGGAGTGCCGAAAAATCCCCGTTCAACGGTGGGGACAATGACGGAAGTCTACGACTATTTGCGACTGCTTTACGGTCGGATCGGGAAAACCCGTTGTAAAGAGTGCGGGCGTACGGTGCAGCGTGATACACCCGAAATTGCGCTGCGAACGTTGCAGGAATCCCTGAAGGAAGGCGACCGGCTGTACATTTTGATCCCATTGCCACGAGTTGAACACAGCGATTGGGAGCAGCAACTGCTGTCGCTCCGCAGTGCTGGTTTCTTCCGCTTTGTGCTTGGTGAAGAGACTACTATCTTCGATAGCGAGATTGCAGAGGATCGTGAGACGATTCTGCGCACACCACGTGAACGGGTGTTTGTACTCATTGATCGGCTGGTGTACCGCGACGAAGAAGAGGCGCGTTCCCGGCTGGCAGAGGCGCTGGAGCAGGCGTTTCGCTACGGGGACGGCAAATGCATTGTTCGGAATCTGACGCAGGAGCGGCAGGAGGTCTTTTCCAATCGGTACGAATGCACCTATTGCGGCATTCCGTACGAAGAGCCGCGTCCACAGCTTTTTTCCTTCAACAATCCCGTTGGTGCCTGTCCAAAATGTCAGGGATTTGGACGCAGCATCGGCATCGATGAAAATCTGGTGATTCCCAACAAAGAACGGTCGTTGCTGGAAGGAGCGATCCATCCATTTCAGACGCCCAAAGGGTCCCGATATCAGGCACTGCTGATTCGGATAGCAAAACGGTATGGCATCCCGCTGGATAAGCCAATTCGCAGTCTGGATCCGCAGGCGCTCCGGATTCTCTGGGATGGAGCAGATGAGTACCCGGGAATTCGGGGATTTTTCCAGATGCTGGAACAGAAAGCGCATAAGATTCAGGCGCGGGTTTTTCTCAGTCGCTACCGTGGCTATACCCGGTGCCCGGCGTGCGGAGGGTCGCGGTTACGGACTTCTGCCCGACAGGTTTTCGTTGGCGGACGCTCCATTGTCGAAGTTGTGCGAATGACCATTGCCGAAGCCGCCGCTTTCTTTGACACCCTGGAGTTGTCGCCTGCAGAGCAGCAGATTGCCGAACGGGTGTTGCAGGAGATTCGCCGACGGCTGGCGGTGCTGCTGGATATTGGATTGCATTACCTCACCCTGGATCGTCTGGCGCATACGCTCTCCGGCGGCGAAGTGCAGCGGATCAATCTGGCAACAGCGCTCAGTTCGACCCTTACCGGCACACTCTACGTGCTGGATGAACCCAGCATCGGATTGCATCCGCGCGACATTCACCGTCTGCTCAACGTCCTGTTCCATTTGCGATCGATCGGAAACACCGTGATTGTTGTAGAGCACGATGCGGATGTCATTCGGAGTGCCGACCACATCGTTGAACTGGGACCTGGAGCGGGAGAGCGGGGAGGAACGGTTGTTTTTCAGGGAACGCCTGCCGAACTGGAGCGTGCCGATACGCTGACGGCTGCCTATTTGTCGGGACGCAAAAAAATTGCCGTACCGAAGCGGCGCCGCACTCCCGGTAATCAGTGGCTGGTAGTGCGAAAACCGCGGCAGCATAATTTGAAAGGAGAGGACATTTCCATACCGCTGGGTTGCCTGGTGGCGATTACGGGCGTTAGTGGATCGGGCAAAAGTACGGTGCTGTACGATGTGCTGTACAAAGGTGTGCGGCGGCTGAAGGGATTGCCCGTTTCGGAAGTGGGATGCTTCGACACAATTGAAGGGTTACAATGGATCGATGCGGTCGAATTGGTCGATCAATCTCCCATCAGTCGCTCTTCCCGATCCACCCCGGCAACGTATACGAAAGCATTTGATGAAATTCGCCGGTTGTTCGCTGCCCAGCCAGCGGCACAGCATCGAGGATGGGAGCCGAAAATGTTTTCTTTTAATTCCCCCTCCGGCGGACGTTGCCCCACCTGCCAGGGGGAAGGATGGATTCGGATAGAAATGCAGTTCCTGGCAGATGTGCTCATCGAATGTGAAGCCTGTCACGGTACCCGCTACCGCTCCGATGTGCTGGATGTTCGCTACCGGGGCAAATCCATTGTGGATGTGCTCCAGATGACCGTTTCAGAAGCACTGGCGTTTTTTGCCGGTTTCCCGCGTATTACCCGCCCCCTGCAACTGCTGCAGACAGTGGGGCTGGATTATCTGCGCCTGGGGCAGCCGCTGACCACTCTGTCGGGCGGTGAGGCACAGCGGCTGAAGCTGGTGTCCCATCTGGCGGCTGGTAAAAATGCAACGGAGAAGATTTTGTTCCTGCTGGATGAGCCGACCACCGGCTTGCACTTTGAAGATGTCGCCAGACTGCTGGATGCTGTGCAGGCGCTGGTGCGGAAGGGACATACCGTGGTTGTGGTGGAGCACAATCTGGAAGTTGTCAAAGTGGCGGATTGGGTCATTGATCTGGGTCCGGAAGGGGGCGATCGCGGCGGCCACGTGGTTGCGGCTGGACCACCGGAACAGATAGCGGCGACTGAGGCATCCATCACGGGGAAATTCTTAGCACCTTTGTTGTCACCACATCGCACCGATTCAAAAGTGTCCACCGTGCAACCGGTTGTTTCATCGTGAACGATGAAAAGAGATATGCTGACACATTGGGAGAAAAAGGGGCGCTGCAATGTGTCCGGAGGAACGCAGCGGCAAAGAACCTCTGAAGAGTGCTGTGATGGTGATTCCCTGCGTTTAACAGCAGCGCTGGAGTATGCTTCAATGCCGGGAGTTGGGAGCGATTGCGCTCGTGCTTCGAAGATTGTGCCATGGAATGACGGTGATTCGATGAGGAGTTTGCCGATCGCAGCATCCAACAGCTCGAGCATTGTTCCGTGGACTGGCAGTGACACGCTGCGTAACAGAGTTGTTCCATAGGGGCGCGGTAGGCTGGTGGCAGAGCAGGGAAAGAATCGGAGAGTGCAGCGGTGGTTGAAGTATGCTTTTTCAACCGCTATTCTGGTTGGCTCTGTCTATTATGCCATTCAGGGAATCGAGTGGACACAGTTCTGGCAAACCCTGATCCAGGTTCGATGGCAATGGCTGGTGTTCTCCGGCGCCTGTACCGCTGTGGCGCATCTCATTCGAGCACAGCGGTGGCGAACGATCCTTTCCCCCATTGCGCCGGGCATTTCACTGGTCAATGCTTTTTCGGCAACAATGGTTGGCTACTTTTTTAACCTGCTCATCCCGCGATCCGGCGAATTGCTGCGTCCGTACGTGCTGAGTCGCAATGAACAGTTGTCGATGACCTCCTCCCTAGCAACCGTGGTGGTAGAGCGCATTATTGACATCTTGAGCATTCTCATCCTGGGTTTCTTTGTCTTTGTGTTCTACCAGAAAGAGTTGCAACTGCTGTTTCCGGACTTCAGCCGCAGCTTTGTCAATACGTTGCTGATTCCCTTTGCAGGAATTATCGTGATCCTGTATCTGCTGTTGCGGACAACGGTGATTCAACGGGTGTTGCGGGTGACCCTGAAACGCATCTCAACGACGTTTTACCATCGTGCGCTTCAGGTGCTGGATCGGTTTAAGCAGGGATTTTCCATTCTAAGCTCGCCGCGGCAGTATCTGGCGCTGACGCTTCAGACAGCCGTAATGTGGATGCTCTACATTCTCTCGCTGTACGTGCTGTTTTTTGCTTTCGACTTTCAATACCAGTCACCGCTCAGCTTTGTGGATGCAAACTTTCTCTGCTTTGTTACCAGCATTGGCATTGCTATTGCGCCAACACCGGGCGCCATTGGTGTGTACCATTCCATCACGAAAGCAACGTTGCATACGTTGTATGGACTGTCGCCGGAAACAGCGCTGGCGTACGCAACAATTGCCCACGCCGTTGGAATGTACGGTGTTGCCCTGATTCTCGGCACGGGGTTTTTGCTCCGGGAACAGGCGAAAGGATCGTTATGGAAACAAAGATCGGAACGTTTGTGACAGTAGCCAGAGGAGTGGAAGAATGAGTGAAGCGGTTCGGACATTTCTTCGCACCAATCAGGAGCGGTTTCTGGACGAGCTTATTACGTTTTTGCAGTTTCCCAGCATCAGTACCGATCCTTCCCGAAAGGAGGATGTGCAGTTATGCGCTTCGTGGTTGCGAGATCATTTGCAGATGCTTGGATTGCAGAATGTGCAGCTATTTCCGACCGAAGGACATCCGGTTGTCTATGGCGAATGGCTGGAAGCGGGAGCGCAGGCGCCAACGGTGTTGGTGTATGGACACTATGATGTGCAGCCGGTAGACCCCGTGGATCTGTGGGATTCGCCTCCTTTTCGTCCCACCATCCGCGATGGTGCCATCTATGCCCGTGGCGCAATGGATGATAAAGGGCAGGTGTGGCTGCAACTGAAAGCGCTGGAAGCATGGCTGCGCGTTGAAGGACGGTTGCCGGTGAATGTCAAAGTGCTGATTGAAGGGGAAGAGGAAATCGGGAGCGTGCATCTGGGAGATTTTGTCAAGCAGCATCGGCAGATGCTGGATGCGGATGTCGTGCTGATTTCTGATACGGCAATGCTGGGACCGGAAAAGCCGGCAGTCTGCTATGGACTGCGGGGACTGGCGTATGTAGAACTCCACGTTCGCGGTCCACGGCGCGATCTTCACTCTGGCTCTTTCGGTGGTGCCGTGGATAATCCGGCAAACGTGTTGAGCTGGATGATTGCTCAGCTTAAAGATCGGTATGGGCGGATCACCATCCCCGGTTTTTATGATGATGTGCGCCCACTCTCCGAGCTGGAACAGCAGGCGCTGGCGCAGGTCCCGTTTGATCCAGCAGCATTTGCTCACTCCATCGGCGTTCCGATGCTGTATGGTGAAGCAGGGTACTCACCGGTAGAGTGGTTGTGGACTCGCCCGACCCTGGATGTCAATGGACTGTGGAGCGGGTTTCAGGGGAAAGGAGCAAAAACAATTATCCCGGCAGCGGCTGGAGCGAAAATCTCGATGCGGTTGGTGCCGGATCAATCCCCGGCAGATATTGCGCAAAAAACGATCCGGTATTTGCAGTACCTGGCACCACCAACGGTGGAAATTGACGTGCTGGATCTCTACGGTGGTGATCCCGTGCTGGTGGATCCTGAAAGTCCCCCGATTCAGGTGGCATTGAAAGCACTGGAGACGGTCTATCAAACCTCCGCATACCTGATTCGGGAAGGCGGCTCTATTCCGATCGTGAGTTTGTTCCAGAAGCAGTTGGAGGCAACACCGGTTTTGATGGGGTTTGCGCTGCCGACGGAAAATGCCCACTCGCCAAATGAGCATTTTCACCTGGACAATTTTTACCGGGGAATGGAGACCGTTGCAGTATTCTATGAATTGCTGGCAGCGACGATGGCGCAGCAGTCGACGCAGAAGCACCGTTGAATTTCCGGGGCATACGGTCGATAATAGCAGCATACGTTGATGTGTCGTGCAATATCGTGAAGGGATCGGGGTGAGAGAAAAGCCTCAGGCAAAAATCGCAGTTTCAACAATTGCGGGGCAGAGGGTCGCATAGCGGGATGGCACAGCGAATTTTTCTGACTGGCGGCACGGGATTTTTCGGAGTCCACGCTGCTGCCGTGTTCCTGCAGCGTGGCTATCAGGTTGCGCTGGGAACCCGGCAACCCGTGCTCTATGCCCATACACCGTTAGCAGCGTGGGTGGTGCAGGCAAATATTTTGAATCAGGAGGAACTGTTCAGCGCTGTTCGACATTTCCAGCCGGATCTCATCATCCATTCGGCTGCCTATTCCAATCCCCTGCAAGCGGAGCAACACCCGGTGCGGGCGCTGGAAATGAATGTGGTGGGAACCAGTAACGTGATTGGTGTTGCTACGGCACTGGAAATTCCAGTGGTCTTCCTTTCCACCGATCTGGTCTTCGACGGGCAAAAAGGCAATTACGGTGAGGAAGATGTGGCAAAGCCAATCATCGAATACGGACGTACGAAGTTATTGGCGGAATCCCTCTTCCAGCGGCAGGTGCTGTTGTCCCGGTGGATCATTGTTCGAACGTCCCTGATGTTCGGGCATCCACTACCCTGGAATCCCGGCTATCCGGGATTTGCCAGTGAGGCATTGCGACAGGGAAAAACAGTGCGGCTGTTTACCGATCAATATCGCTCTCCCGTTCTGGTTTCCGATGTTGCCGATGCCATTCTCCGACTGTGGCAGGCGCAGCACTGGCGTCAGCTCTTCCACGTTGGTGGTCCGGAACGGATCAACCGGGTCGACTTCGTCCGCCGGTTTTGCCACATTGCGGACATTCCCACCACCGGCATCATAGAAACCACGATGGAAGAAGTGCCTGAATATACAACCCGTGTGCGAGACGTATCGCTCAATGCTGCTAAGCTCCAGCGTACGCTCCAGTGGCAACCAACGCCGCTGGAAGAAGCGTTCCACCAGCTCATTGCCGAGCCATCACCGCTGGAACAAATCGCCTCCTTTGCAACGTCCGTCCCGATCTCTTCTGCTGCAGCATCCGGCTCCTGAGCTTCAAATCGCTACCGCCGCTTCTGCCTGCAACCCTGCTTTCCTTCTCCTACTTCACCACCCACACCGGTACCACTTTCATATACCGCCCGCTCCGCAAACGCACAAAATGTATCCCGCTGCTCAACCCCTC
>JALWJX010000039.1:1522-21330 GCA_026996895.1 Candidatus Kapaibacterium sp. | reverse complement strand
CCCCCACAATGGTTCAACACTGGCTTGGCCTTTGCCTACGGAATTACCGGAAAGCCGCAAGGACATTACTACGTAGATCCAGAAACTGGAGAACTGAAAGCTTCCGAAGATGCTTATACTCGTGCCCAGGTTCACGCCTGCTTTATCCAGTCGATCAAAGATGATCTGGTGAACGAAGGAGGAATTTTTGATTTATTGATGCGAGAAGCTCGCATTTTCAAGTACGGCTCAGGAACGGGGACCAATTTTTCGCCGCTGCGGGCAGCCGGGGAACCGCTGTCCGGCGGTGGGGTCTCTTCAGGGTTGATGAGTTTCCTTAAAATCTTTGATCGTGCTGCTGGAGCGATCAAGTCGGGCGGTACAACCCGCCGCGCGGCAAAAATGGTGATTGTAGATATTGACCATCCGGATATTGAAGAGTTCATCGAATGGAAAGCAAAGGAAGAAGACAAGGTCGCCGCTTTAGTCACCGGCTCAAAGGTTATGCGGCAATACCTGCAACCCATTTTAGATGAAGCACTGGCAAGAGGAACCGACTACCGGCAAAATCCTCAACTGGCAAAGCTCATTCGGCGAGCAGTCAATGCGAGTATTGTTCCTGCATATATTTTCCAGGTGCTCTCCCTGGTCGACCAAGGGTTTACTTCCTTGCAATTCGGCGAATTCGACACCCATTACGAATCGGAAGCCTATATCACGGTCAGTGGGCAGAATTCGAACAATTCTGTCCGCGTATCCAATGCATTTATGCAGGCGGTGCTTAACGATGACCTCTGGGAACTGAAATGGCGAACCAATGGCGAAACGGCTCGAGTAGTACGCGCCAGAGATTTATGGAACAAAATCGCCCTGTCTGCGTGGCGGAGCGCTGACCCCGGACTGCAATTCGATACAACGATCAACGAATGGCATACCTGCTCAAACGATGGGCGAATTAATGCCAGCAACCCCTGCTCCGAATATATGTTCCTGGACGACACCGCTTGTAATCTGGCAAGTTTGAATCTTATGCATTTCTACGATGAAAACTCCGGACAATTCAAGGTGGATGACTTTCGCCACGCTGTTCGGCTCTGGACCATTGTTCTGGAAATTTCCGTGCTGATGGCACACTATCCATCAAAAGCAATTGCGCTCCGCAGCTATCAATACCGAACGCTGGGACTGGGGTTTGCCAACTTAGGTGCGCTGTTGATGACAATGGCAATCCCCTACGATTCACCGCAAGCACTGGCAATCGCCGGCGCAATCTCTGCGCTGATGACCGGCGAGGCGTATGCAACATCGGCTGAACTGGCAAAGGAATTGGGACCCTTTGAACGCTTTGAAGCGAATCGGGACGTGATGTTGCGGGTGATCCGGAATCACCGGCGCGCTGCGTATAATGCACCTGCTGAGGAGTATGAATCTCTTACGATCAAACCGTTGGGCTTGCAAGCGGATCTGTGTCCCGACAAACAACTGGTGCAGGCAGCTCGCGAAGCCTGGGATCGAGCCCTTGCCCTCGGTGAAAAATACGGCTATCGTAATGCCCAGGTAACCGTCATCGCTCCGACGGGAACCATTGGGTTAGTGATGGACTGCGACACCACCGGCATTGAACCAGATTTCGCATTGGTGAAATACAAAAAATTAGCCGGTGGAGGATACTTTAAAATTGTGAACCAGTCAGTGCCCAAAGCCTTAGCCCGGTTGGGATATACGCCAGAGCAGATCGAAGAGATCGAAAAATATGTCAAAGGGCACGGAACGCTGGTCGGGTGCCCCCACATTAACCGGCAATCGCTCAGACAGTTAGGCTTTACTGATGAAAAACTGGAAGCTATCGAGCAGCAGTTAGACACCGTCTTCGACATTCGCTTTGCTTTCAACAAATGGACCCTGGGTGGAGATTTCCTGAAAACCTTAGGCTTCACTGATGCACAACTCAACGATCCCGACTTCGACTTGCTGGAAGCATTAGGTTTTACAGCAGAGCAGATTGAGGAAGCCAATGAATACGTATGCGGAACGATGACGCTGGAAGGCGCGCCGCATCTGCTCCCTGAGCACTTACCCATTTTTGATTGTGCCGTTAAATGCGGGAAAAAAGGAACTCGCTACATCGACTATATGGCGCACGTACGGATGATGGCAGCGGTGCAACCGTTCATTAGTGGTGCTATCTCCAAAACAGTCAATATGCCAGCGGAAGCATCAGTTCAGGATATTGCCGACGTTTATATGGAATCCTGGAAGCTGATGGTAAAAGCTATTGCTCTCTACCGTGATAGCTCGAAACTCTCCCAGCCACTGGCAACAACGGTGGCAAATTCCTTAGAAGAAATCTTAGCACTGCCCGAGGAAGAGGAGCCTGAAAAAGTCAAAATCGTCGAACGAGTCTACCACCGGGCGCAGCGGCGGCGCCTACCCAAGCGCCGGAAAGGATTTATCCGGGAAGCTTACGTTGGTGGACACAAAGTTTTCCTCCGAACCGGGGAATACGAGGACGGTTCGCTGGGTGAAATCTTCATTGATATGTACAAAGAAGGAGCGGCGTTCAAAGGCTTGCTCAACTGCTTTGCCGTGTTAGCCTCGAAAGCACTGCAATACGGAATGCCGCTGGAAGAATTAGTCGATAGCTTCACCTTTACCCGATTTGAACCCGCCGGACCCGTAGAAGGACACGAGGCGATTAAGTATGCAACCAGCGTACTGGATTACGTCTTCCGGAGTCTTGCATATGACTACCTGGGACGAACCGATTTTGTCCACGTGAAAGCCGTCGACGAAATCTCGCCTGCCGCACCAGAGCTCACGAAAGCGGCAGCAAAGGAAGGCGAGGAAACAGAAGCAGTGGCGCAGAACCAACAATCTGATCCAGAAGGGGAAGCAGAATATGAACTACTCCATAGCGAGGTTGTTAGCCGGGAAAGAGAGCAGTTTCGGGAATACCACGTTGTTCGTTCCCAGGGATATACGGGCGAACAATGTCCGAACTGTGGTTCAATGCGAGTGCGCCACAACGGTAGCTGTATGGTCTGCGAAGATTGCGGGTCAACCACTGGCTGCTCATAAACACACTTATCCCGGACAATCGTATAAAAAAGGGAGCAGTTTCTGCTCCCTTTTTATTTTTACACTAACCGAGCGCACGACTAACGAAATAACCGCTGGTCTCTATGACACTTCTGTCCGCTTGTCCGACGTCCCATAGTTGCTGAGAAATTCAGCAACAAACTGAAGGAGTGCAAACATTCGAGGATAATACATACGCTTCGGTCCAATCAGCCCGATTGTGCCTGTCGCCTGATCGAACCGGTATTGGGCTGTCAGCAAACTGTATTCTTTCAAAATCTCATTGCTTACTTCTGGAAGCTGCTCCTGAAACTCTTTGCCAATGTAAGCACGAACTGTCCCGGTTGCATTCGGTTCCGCACACTCCTCCAGCAAATGCACGACGATTTCTTCTTCCTCGATGAGCTCAATAATTCCTTTGAGCCGTTCTACCCGTTCGAACTCTGGGTGCTCCAACAAATGTGGAATTCCTGCAATGTGTACTTTCTGCTCTGAATACAACGCCGGCGACAACAATCGCTCGGCAGATTCTACGAAGAGTCGCACAACTGCAGAATCATAAGAATGCGGTTCCAGCAGTTCGCGTAAATGCTTTTGCACAATCCGCAAACTCTTGCCCGCCAGTCGCTCATTGAGTTGCGCCTCTACTACCTGAATTTCCTCCGGCGTAATTTCTGAATGGGTTTCCACGGTGAGGGTGCGCACCACATCTGACGCTAAAGCTACTACAATGAGAATACGCTCTGAAGAAAGTTGAACGATGCGGATCCGCTCAATTTCTATATCCGCTAATTCCGGCAATTTGATGATGCTCAAATAATGAGACAACGTGCCCAGAATCTTCGTCGTACTGCGCAGCAACTCCTCTTCCGACGTACTTTCCAACTGCTGCCGTAATTGTTCTGCTTCTTGCTCGCTCAACTCTTCCACCGCCATCAGGGAATCAACATAGATACGATACCCCTGATCTGTGGGAACTCGTCCAGCCGACGTATGAGGATGGGTAATCAAACCCATCTCCTCCAGATCTGCCATAATGTTGCGAATCGTGGCAGGGCTGACGCCTAATTCCTGTGCCAGATGTTTCGCCAGAAAGCGAGACCCGATCGGGCGTGCCTCCAAAATGTAATTATGCACAATGCCCCGTAGTACGATCATCTCTCGATCGCTCAACTGTACCCCCCGCTGCTTCCAGGATCCCTTGGGAGAATGCTGAAGTTGCTGCATATCAAATGAATAAACTTTAATCCTTCGATACCAAATCGTTTTTACGAGACGAACAAATGTGCAAAAAATGACAAAAAAAAGGCTACCCTATTGGGGTAGCCCTCAGCCACTCCAAGATCGCCCTCCTTCGCTTCGAGAGGACGTTCTCGCTATGCGCCTACTTTTGAATGATCACCGGGATGCTGACGCTGTGAGATCCGCTCCGTAGGGTCAAAAGATAAGTACCACTACTGAGCGATTGAATTGGAAGTGTAAGCTGATGCAAACCATCTTCCACGTTCCCGGCATCAACTACCAGTACAACCGATCCTGCCAGATCATGCAATTCTGCCTGAACGGGCATTGTCAATCCACTCGTCAGATACTGAACGGTCACATTCTGACCCTGTGCCGGCTGCGGTGTTACAGCCACGATCTCCAGTTGACCATCAGTTACTTCAATCGATTCTGGTGCACTATCACCTACCGTGATCGGACCAACCCGACCCCGCAGCGTTGCAGTCGGATACGGCGAAACACCAGGGATCACAGCCAACAACGTTCCAGACCGTAACCCGTTCGTTCCGCTATTGGCATCAAATGCCACAACAACGTCGACCGTGCTTCCCGCTGCCAGCGTGTAGTTTGACGGTCCATTGACGATAGAAAAGTTCGATGACCCCAAGGTCAACACCGAAGACACCGTCACCGCACTATTTCCATCATTGTGCAGCGTGAAAGTATACTGCCCACTCTGATTGCCAAAGTTGTATTGCGACGGTGTGAAGTACACCACTGGTGCTCCCGTTCCATAAAATGCCGTTCCTCGGACATTGAAGTAGAACGGTCCTGTTGTGTTATAAACGACGATCTGGGCTTCTTTCACTGCCGGATTGGTATTGGTCGGGATAAACTGCAACGTAAAGCTGCGGCTACTGTGAGGTGGAACCAGTAATGGCAGGGAAGCAACGACGTTGAACTGGGTTGGATTGCTGCCGCCGCGGCTGATCTGGCTGATGGTAATGGGAGCGGGACTGTTGTTTTCGACCACCATCGTTTTGGTGCCGATCTGCCCGACAGGGACCTGTCCAAAATCGACCCAGCCGCCTGCGTTGATCTGGGTACCATCGACACTGAAGATAATTTGATCTGCCCGAGCGGCTAACCCATTACCACTCAATGGAACAATTTCGTTGATCACGCCGGTAATATTCAGTTGACCGGTTTGCAAGCCTGCTGCTGACGGACTGAAGAAGACCTGAACAATGACAGCGCTGTTACTTGCTGGCATTGGAACGGTCACTGTTTTCGCACCACCGGCAAAGTGGAAATCATTGCCAGTAACGGTCAGTACTGCATTACCCGCTACACCACTCTGATTCCGCAAAATCAGATTCTTGCTGAAGGTCAATCCGACCGGGACAGTCCCAAAGTTCAACTGCGTCGGATATACTGGCAACGCTGTCGGATCGTTGAGCACTTCACCAACCACGGTAACAGTCAAAGCACGCCGTGCATTCGAAACCCCCGTACCAGATCCATCGGACAATTGGAATTCCGCATTGTACGCTCCCGGTTGCGTATTTAATGCCGGCTGCTTAAGCCGCACATACAGCAACCACGGTTGTACATCACTGACCACGATTGGATTGTTAGCAGAGGGATTTGCCCAGATAGAAGGATCACTGAGATTACCATCGGGCACGACCTGACCATTCACATCATATTTTCCGCGAACGAAATATTTCCCCTGATTATTGACAAATTCAAACATTCCTGCGCCAGCACCGGACAGTGTTGGGA
This sequence comes from Candidatus Kapaibacterium sp., assembly GCA_026996895.1. Lineage (GTDB taxonomy): Bacteria > Bacteroidota > Ignavibacteria > Kapaibacteriales > WFXC01 > WFXC01. The sequence goes on along the minus strand of JALWJX010000039.1, from coordinate 15,264 downwards.
CCTGATAAATTTCGACGTCGACGACACTGCCGCGAGTCAGCGGAATGCCAACACTGTTTTCATCGAAGCTTGCATAGGTTTGCCCAATTGCGGCTGGTGGCGTTTGTACTAAGGTAGGCGCAACCAGGATCGGCGATCCAATGCGCCCTTCGATCCGAATAATGCTGACCGGACCATTGGCAGCACTATGCTGAATGTGAAGTTCCGCTTCCTTCTTGCCCGGAGCAACTCCTGCGACGGTCATTTCAATCGTAACAAAAACATCGCCGGACAACGCGGCTGGCACCGTTGAGGTCACTCGGAACAATGCGGCATCAGGACCAGCAAAGGAGACATTCGAAATGTCGATTGGCTCATCCAGCGGCAACTGATCTGCACTGATCATGATCGTGCGAATCAAAGGCTGTGTTTCGCCCGCCTCTCGCTGTCCCATATCCAGCACATTGTTCGGATCCAGCAGATCCAGATTGCCATTATCTGGATCAACCGCCGTCAGTGAGGCGTAGTACCCAGTAACCTGGTCCGTATAAGCTCCCTGCTGCGCATTGTTGTAGAAGGTTGCCAGAAGCGTCTGCTGCCCTGGCTGGCTCACCCCTTGAATACCAAACACCACATCAACATCCTGCGATGCTCCCGCAGGCAGCGTGAAAGTGGATGGAACAGGTGTTGTAGTCCCTGAGAGATAGGTCTGGAAACTCCCCACATCGCCACCCCATTGGACATTGCTGACGCTAATAGGATCCTTTGCCGACGTATTCCATAAGGTCAGGGTCTTGGTCGTCTGGCGCCCGATCGCCCCGAAATCTTTGTCACCCACCAAATACAGCGATGGCGGCGAGATAAAGGCTCCACAATCGGGAAACTGCATACTCCGCGGATCGTTATTGATATCCGTTGTTACCTCGCTGAGCGGCGTTGCTGTAAACTTCGCCGCCGGGGAATTCCACGGAATGCGATAGTCGTTGTCCAACATCGGATCTGCTGCCACAGAATTTGCATCCTGTCCACTGGCTGCTTGATAGGACGCTAAATCTCCATAGGCAGTCCACATATACACTCCAGGAAAGTTGAATCCACTGCTGCCGTTGGCGTACAACACATTGTGATCGCTATTCAACGCTCCACCACTGGGGGAATACCATACACACATATTATAGCCTGTTCCGCTACGGGTGATCGCTACGATATTATTTTGCACATCGGTCATTGCCCCAGCAGCGTTCCACTCCGTAACTCGAATCCCAACGCTGTAAGCACTTGTAGCTGTAGGATCCGTTAAGGCCAAGGTATTATGGTAAATTTTGGTTGTACCCGAAGCCCTGGAATTGTACACATAAATAGTATACAGGTAGCCAGTAGTATTCAGGTTATAAAACAAATTGTTAGCGATCAGCGTAGTTCCATTGACCTGTGCTCCATTGGAGATGTACAAAGCGTTTGTATAGTAAGAGCTTGCCGATGGTCCAACTGTGTGTATCCGATTGCGCAGAATCTGTACATCATTACAATTATTGAGATAAATGCCATAGAAGGAACTCAGAATCGACCGATTTGCCCGATGGAGCTCGTTCGCTTCGAACAAGATATCCCGGACATAGCCACAGTACACTCCATAATAGTAAAAATCACGAATGATGTTATTCACAAATGTGACATCCGAGATCCCTCCGCTGAAATTGTACAAATAGACGGAGTAATAGCCTCCTCCGATGATTTCATTGTTCGCAAACACTGCATTGCTTAAGCCAGCATTGTATACCTCGATCACGCGGGTGCTCCAGTAGGTATTGGTCATCCCTGCATCCAGGATGCAATTTTGTACCACGATATTGCTATTACTTCCCTCAAAGTCTATAATCCGATACGCGCCACCCCTGGTATATCGCAAAGTAATTGCATTGAGTATCCAATTACTGGCATTTCGGAATAGCACGATCTGATAATTTGGGTAAGAAAAGCTGCTCGGCTGAAACACAACATCTGCCGGATTGCCTGTTGCTGACTGCAACGTTACGGTGTAACCAGGATCGGAGCTAACAAAGGGTCCCAGTTCCATAACATCAGTATAGGTTCCGGAAGCCATATCGAACCACACATTTCCCACAATACCCCCCTGATCCAGAGCGGTCAGTGCATCTCCGAGGGTAGGAAAATCAGAGCTGGAAGTTCCAACCGAATAATGGCCAATCAGCGCTGGGCGCAGCGTTTCTTGATCGGTATTGTTCGATGCAACGTCATCAGCGCCACCATTGACTTCCAGAATCGTCACCACTAAGGTTACCAGACCCTGCAAATTGTACGGTGTAGAGAAGCTCAATGTCGCCGATCCCTCACTGGGAATATTGAGTCCAGTAAAGACCTGCTGAACGGTGGTTGTACCATCGCTGTACTGCAACCGCACCGAGGTGATCGGCGTTGTACGGATATTGACAATCTTAACAGTCACCGTGTTGTTGCCCGGCGGCGCAGGCTTAACTGGCGACATTAGTACAATGGTCGCATCCAATCCAGTCGGTGTAAATTCATCAGCCCCTATATCAGGAGCAGCCGTATTCCGAACGTTACCATCAATATCTTCATCAATTCCCACATAGGTTCCAGCCCCGTTGAGCAAAGGTTCGCTCACGTGCAGGTCAGTCGTTGATGTAAATCCCGGATCCACATCCAGCGAATGCGTATCCCATCCTGTTGCGTTCTGCCAGGCGCTGAGCGAATTGCGATTACCATTGTAGTAACAGTACCGGGACGAAGATGCTGTGTAGATATCATTGTAATCCATCGTCCCAATGCCATTGCCAAAGCCATAAATTGCATATCCATTGCCGGTATTCGCAATAACATTATTCACAAAGTTGACATTCGTCCCATAAGCACCAAAGTACAACGCTCGCCCATAGCTGGAAGCACTGGCACAATTGATATTGTTGTGATAGAAATTCAAGTGGGAGCAGTAGTAAACATACGCCCCGTAAGCAGAATAACTATAGGAAGGATCACCAATTTGAATAAAGTTGTTTGCTACTAATGCAGGATTGGCAGCTGTCCCACTGACGCGATAGAGATAGAGCCCATATCCCCCGCGGGAGCCAGCGACCGTATTCTTCGTGTACGTAAAGCCGTTAACATACCCGAAATAGTGCACATACATAAAGGAATAAGTCGAGTTCGTTTGCGCACTGTTCCCGGATACCGTTACATCATCCACGTAGTAGCAGTAAATGCTCCGGTAGTAGTAGTTGGTAAAGGTATTGTTCAATATCTGGAGCCCCGACCCGTGCGTACCCCAGCTTCCATACCAGTAAATGCTGTAACTACCGTTGTTAAAAGTGTTGTTGCGAATGATGTTATTGTTATTTTGAGCCGTGGAAGATGCATAGGAATAGACGATTGCTCGATAATAGGAACTACTACCACCAACGCCTTCGAAAACGTTTCCATCCAGAATGTTATGATTCGCTCCATTGTAAAACTCCACGCACCGGGCATAATACGTGCTCAGTGGCTGGATTGTCGTATTCTTCCACGTCACATAGTCTGCGCCATCGAACCGAATCACCCAATTATTCATTGAGCTGGTGCTGTTATACTGAATCACCACGTCAGAGGCATTTCCTGTTTGAGACTGAAACGTTACACGAGCATTTGGTCCTGCCCCCGGAATTTCCGGAATGGTTATCTGCTCTGTATACGTGCCTGACTTAATGTTAAAGGTAACGTTACAGCTCACTCCTGCCGAAGCGACCAGATTGACTGCCTCCTGAATCGTTGCAAAATCCGACGGTGCAGGTCCAATAGTATACGTACCACACAGTGCCGATGCCATCACCACATTATACTGGTCATTGCTGGGATTGTCATCCGTTGTATTGTTGGGATTTTCCGTCCACACGGAGAAATTATACAATGAACCACTGGCAAAGGTCCAATTCCCCAGTACAACTTCGGCAGTCTGCCCAGTTCCTAAGGAACCTGTCCAATTAACTGTCCCCTGTTGTGTTCCATCGACCGACCATTTGATGGTTACGCTGGTCAGAGTCGCCGCACCAAAATTCTTCAACTCTGCCTTCACCTGATACGTCCCCGGCGAAAAGGGAGAAACAGGAGCGGTAATCGCTGTAATTCCTGCATCATTCTGCGGCAACTGCCATCGATAAATTGTCCCGGATGCTGGATACTGTGAATTATTCAGGTAACACTGGTCGCTATACGATGTCCCCTGCTGCGGACTGGACCAACTGCCACCAATGTTGACTCGAACATTATTGAAATCCGTGCGGGTTGCTCCCCGAAGTCCAACTTCCTTGGAATACCAGGAAGACGTTGTGCCTGTAAAGGAACCATAATGAATTTCAATTTTATTGGAGGTTTCATACAACCGAATCTGGAAATTGTAAAGATTGTTCTGATAGTAGCGCCGCCAATTCTTCCACTGGATCACGCAGACACGGTTTGGTGCCGATCCAATGGTCTGGATTCGGAGTTCTCCATTGGAGTTGTCCCCTTTCAGGTCATCGCCCAGCGCCGAGACAACCCCGGATCCCGTATAAGTCGAACTCCGAGAAATAGGATTTGGAACATACGAACCGAAGCTGCTGGAACCAAACCAGATAAAGCCATTGGTGTTGACCGATACCGTCGTGTAATTCTGCCCATTAAATGTAAAGGTGAACCCAATGGACCGTCCGGTATACGTTACATCATCAGCACCCCCTGTTGCTAACACAGTTCCTCCGCTGATCTCCTGATAGGTCCCGCTAACAACTGAAAATGCATAGCCGGAGAGATCCGCCCGTGCGGTAACAATACTGACACCAAACATTACAATAAGGGCAAAAAGACTGTACAGCTTGTTGTTCATGAGAATATACCCCTGTTTAATGAAACATTCCGCTACAGTTTTTGCTCTATTTCTCTTTTTCAAGAATTTCTAAGTTACGAAAATTTCCTCAATTGTCGGATGAAGTTTAAAACAAACGAAATACCAATCCGGTTACATTCTTTTGTTCCTCTGTCTACCGCAACCCGGAAAAAGATTTTCAAAGTCATTGGATATTTCCCAAATAGTTTGTAATTTATGAAAGTTTTAAAATGATCGTGGTTAAACAAACAGGGGCGAACAATGCATCAGCGGTTCACAGCATTTGTTATCGTCGTGTTCCTGTGGAGTAGCGCAGGAGCCTTATTGGCACAACAAGGTCCAGAAGATCCAGCCCGCGCAAAGTTCCGTTCTATGCTCCCATCGCTGCTACTGGGGAACACTAACGCTGGAACAGAATTCTATTTCTCGTTTCCGCCGTGCTACGAGGTACCGATGTCAGGTAACAGTGTGCGGCTTTATATTTCGTCCGGTGTCCGCACCTTAGTCACCGTTGAAGTTGAAGGCACTGGGTACTTCCAACAGAAGTACACGATCCCCAACGACATTATTGACTTCGAAATTCCGCCCGCTCTGGGACAGCCTTATCAGAAAAATCCCCGAGATCCTGCTCCACCGGATCAAATATACCGTGGTGCCGCCGTGCACGTTACGGCGGAAGATCCCATTATCGTGTATGGAGTGACCCGCTTTCGGTGGACCAGCGATGGATTCCTGGCAATTCCTGTTTCGGCTTTAGGACGGGAGTATCGCATCGCTTCCTATGCTGATATGAGTGCAATGTATCCCGGATATGAACTGCCCAGCGAAACCACGATTACGGCTGCATTCGATGGTACAACAGTCGTCTTTGAAGTTGGAGGCAATATTATGACTCGAACTGCCTCCGGATGGAAGCCGGGCGATCGGAAAGTCTTTAATTTACAAGCAGGCGACGTGTTAGTAGTATCGACCAAGACGAAAGAAGGGGATCTGTCAGGAAGCCGCGTGATTGCAACCAAACCGATCGCGGTGGTTTCAGGAAACCAGTGTGCAAATATCCCGACCTACATCCGATGGTGTGACTATATTTCCGAAATGGAGTTGCCAGTCCACACGTGGGGTACTGTCTATCACGTGACTCGCATTGCTGGACGTCAAAAGAATTCTTACATCAAGGTATTTGCAAAGGAACCCAACACCACGGTTTACATCAACGGTCAACCAGTTGGACTGATCCGCAAAGCATGGGGAATGGAAGGGGAGGCATTCTTGCACCAGCGGGTTTCGGAAGAAGATCCTGGTGCTTTCCTGGTTCACGCTGACAAACCCATCTACGTAGTGCAATACAATACTGGACAAGAAGATGATAATGTTCCTTCCGATCCTTTCCAGTTAGTCCTGACCCCCTTAGAACAATTCCAGACCGAGATTGTCTTCAACACTCCCGGCGTTCGGGGAACCAACCGTGGCTTTACCCGCAACTACGTAAATCTGGTATACCAGCTGGACTCCGGCGATGTTATTCCGGATGACTTAGAGTTTGCCGTCGTGAACAACGGACAATTCCAATGGCGAAAAGTTAAAGAGCTATTCGGTCCCTTTCCTGGCGACATCTTTCCATTTGAAATCAATGGCAAAAAATTCGCTGCAAAAACGCTGGAATTGCCGGGTGATGGTGTTTACCGCATTCGTTGCTCGAAACCCTTTGCCGCCTATGCGTATGGATTCAGCGATTATGACTCCTATGGCTTCCCCACCAGTGTTGCCTTAGCAGACCTCACCGTTCCTGACACGGTCGCTCCTAACCCCACCTTTACCATCAACTGCGATACTTCCGAAATTTCCGGCGAAGTGGAAGATTTGCCAGATAATCCGGCAGTTCGGAGCAACTTAGCCAAAATTGTTCTGGATCCCTTCCGGAGTTATAACTACACGCTCACATACAAGCAATTCACCCCCGGAGAATCTTTCAAAACCAGTTGGTCACTGAAGGTCGATACCTTGGAAAAACCTGCCCGTGCGGTCGTTATCTTTACCGACCGTGCAGGGAATGACACGACCATCGAATTCCACTACCGCCCCTATTTAGTTGCGCTCCATCCACCCCAACTGGACTTCGGAGTTCTGAAGAAGGGAGAACAAAAAACACTGACAGGATGGCTGGTCAATCTCTCTCAAGAGTCTCCGGTTACCATTACCCGGCTGGAACTTCAACAAGGATCGCAAGGATTCGAATTTGTCACAAACGTGCCACTTCCCGTAACACTCCAACCCGGTGATTCAATCCCGGTAGAAATCCGATTTACCGCTTCTGCTCCAGGAAAATATGAAGACTCGGTTGGACACGGCAACGAATGCGTGTTTGGATACGATCAACTCTTAGAAGCAGTTGTCAATGCACCGCGAATCGAAGTCAGCGATGCAGATTTCGGAAAAGTAGTTGTGAATGATGTTGCCCGTCGGGATGTGACGATTTACAACAACAGCGATGCACCGGTGGTCATCTATGGCTACACGGGACCCAACAATCCCGTGTTTACGGCTTTGCTCTCTCCCGATGACTTCCCAATGACACTGGGACCGAAACAGCGCTACACTTTTCAGGTTCAATTCTCACCAACGGCAACACAGATATACTCAGATCAAATCATTTTCAACAATGACGCGCAAGAAATCGACAGCATCGCAGTCTTGGTCGGTGAAGGGATCGAACCCGGACTATTGGTGCAAAATTACGATTGGGGACGCAAGCGGGTCTTTACCGGTCCGTATGCCGGTGAAATCGTGCTGGAGAACACCGGAACAGCAGATGTTCTGATTACTCAAATTACACCCGTCGCAGGCGGAGATATTGATCAGTTTAATCTCCCGGACTTTGCTCAGCTGGTTCCTCTCCAGCTCAAACCGGGCGAAACCAGGACAATCGCCGTGGAGTTTGCTCCGACGGCTGAAGGGCCACAGGAAGTCGTGGTCGAGTTTACATACAACAAAGCAGGGCAACCAGCAACGGAAGTATCTCGGCTGACCGGGATCGGAATTGTTCCGCGACTGACTACAGAGGATGTTGACTTTGGACAAATGTATTTAGGAAATCCCAGAGTACAGCGACAGATGGAAATCCGTGCGCCGGCAGGTGAGTACAATGACTCTGTTGTTGTTACAGGCTTCAATCTCCAAGCTCTTCAGGCGGAACCCAATGAATTTACGTACAATCCTGTCTTTCGACGCAATGGCGTTCCAGTCACATTGCCCTTCACCCTCCAACCTGGTGATGTGGTTACCTTAGACGAGTGCTTCTTCGAAGCTCAACAACCGGGGATCCGTACCGCCCAGGTGGAGGTGATCACCCTCTATCCCGTATATGATGACAATCTTCAGGAAACACCCGTCATCTCCAACTGGCGTGGAGAAGGAATTGCTGCTGGCGAAATCAGCGTAGGACAACCCAACGAACCGCGAATTTGCGAAACAGATACAGCACACATTCTCATTCCGGTTGAAAACACTGGCAACGCGCCGTTCGATATTACCGACGTCCAGGTAACCGGTGGCGACGTCACAGACTTCTATGTCCCAGCATCTCAGCAATTTCCGGTCACGGTTCCAGCGCACGGCACTGTGACGCTTACGGTTGTATTTGATCCTCAGCAGACCGGAACTCGCCAGGCAACGTTAACGATCTTCAACACAACCTTAGACAATCCTGAAGCAACGGTCGACGTTCAGGGCACTGCCGAACTGTTTAGTTCAGAACTAACAATCCAGAGTAACAAACAACGACCGATCCCCTCCGAGCACTTCACGGTGACCGTTGGTCTCAGCACCCCGATTGATGCCTTAGCACAGGTCGATCAAATTACGATCGAGCTCCAGTATGATGGGACACTCTTTGAACCGCTGGTGGATCAGATTAATGCGGTGCGCGCCGGCACTACAATTGAGAACATTCAGCGGGATGTTGGGAAGTCCGGTCGTTTGCGCTTCGATATTCGCTTTACTTCTGCTGGACAAATCGATGCAGGCGACTTAGCCACGATCCAGTTCCAGACGCTGCTCTCCGGAGCAACGAAATCCCCGATGTCCGCTACTGCCGTAGCGGTGGGTAACGAGTGTGTCGACATTACGCCAGCAAGCTACACGCAGGAAATTGGCGAGGTGTGTATTCTCAATCTCCGCACCGTCCGCCTTGCGCCGGGCAGCTATGCGCTGCTGCCACCTCAGCCGAATCCGATGGAGCGAACGGCGCGCATTGATTTTAGCATCCCGTTCGAAGATCACGTCTGGATCGGACTCTACAACAGCGAAGGAGAACTCGTTCAGGTGCTGGTAGATCAAAAACTCCAGCCAGGACAATATCAGATCCAGCTCCACCGAGAACTGCTCCCCGCTGGAACATACTTCTGCCGGATGAAGTCCGGGCGGTACACGCAAACTCAACGTTTGATTGTGCAATAAACCTCTCAAATACCCTGCAAATGCCGAGGCGGCTCCCGGTAGAGCCGCCTTTTTCTTTCAAAAGCAGCAGTGTAAATCTTCCTAACCTGACCGCAGATTGCAAAAAACCAGCGGATTTCCAACCAGAAATTGCTCAGCGCGAACAAACAAATTCCCCTTACCCTCTTTTATGGAGCGTATATCCTAAAGAAATAATCTCCAGTTCTATATCCATACCAGAACGTGCTCCCGGTTTGTAGGCCACGCTGTCAAATACCACTTTTGATCCGGGTCCTTCTCTCCACTCTTTTCGCACGAGAGGTTCAATTTCACCCGAGACCAAAGGGAAGTCGTTTTTAACCACTAAGTGGGCGGGGATACTTTTACCTTTTGGGACCTTTACAACTGGCCGGACTCCTGCAAGGTTAACGGTGTATTTGTCGAACATTCTGCTACTCGTCTCACTGATGCGTATCCTCTCAACCGTCCCCCAGCCGTATCCCCTCTCACCGCCTATCTGGAGGGTCTCTGTGAAGTCTTGCCACTTCTGGATGATGGTTTGGGTGAGTTCGGGGAATTTCCCGGTGTCTTTCAGGTTTTGGAGGAAGTCTGACAGATCTTTGACCTCTTCAGCGGATAGGTTGGCTCTTTCACGCTCTGATTCAAGATTCTCCCGTATTTCCCGAAAAATCTCATCTGTATCCTTCCCTTCTCTCACAAAAAAGTACCCGCTCAGATAGACCTGCTCTCCTCCGTCCCTCGTTCTCGGCGATATGTACTCCACTTCGTGAAGGGACCCTTCATAGGCGGCTTTTTCCCCGCTTTCAAGGGCTGTGCTGACGTAGCTGCCTATGAAGTCGTAATGGGGGAAGTTTTCCTCCCACGGGAACTCATTGACGCCCCCGTTTTCTCTGGTCGTGGGGTAGAAGTAGGATGTGGTGAAGAGCCAGTTAAGGATTTCCCCCACAAGCCGATAGCGCCTCCAGTCCCTTGTCCGACCGAAGATCTCACGGGTTGTACGGGCAGTTAAGGCGCCAAGGAGGACGCGGGCGGGGACGTAGGGACGAGTCTGCATGAGGTTGCCATATTTACGGTAGCCGATATGCACGGGGGTTTTTATCTGGAATACGACCTTATACATTTGCCATGTCATACTATCCTCCCTTCGCTTTGGCGTGGTACCTGACGTAGGTGAGAAAGCGCTCAAGGACGAGACGGGCGAGGAGGGTTTTGTTTAAGTCGTTGGTTATATCGGAGATAGCTTTTAAGATCTCATCCTGCAGGTCATGGATTTCATTATTTAGACGCTGGATATCCTCCTTGCTTTTTTCTTTTTTTGTCTTTTCTAATTTAGAGCATTTGTCCCGATAGTCTTCCGCCAACCGTGAACCGGCGAGCAGTCTGACATCGCCTAAGGAGCTTAGCGTCCCGTAGACAAATTCAGCTCTTATACTATCCTTCACCTTTGCAAAAATGTACAAGAACGCAGCGTATATCCCGTCCTCCGTTAGAACTCCGAGAATCTTTGTGGCCGCGGTCATAACGTCCTCGTAGTCAGAAACGTTTCTGATCAAAGTTTGGGCGTGCTTCGATGCTATGTAGTCTATGTTCTTTTCCGTCATCCTTCACCTCCATCGTTTGAGGTACTATCTGACATTTGAGCTGGAGCGACCTGATCTTCCTGAGTCGTTTCGGAAGGGGTTTCCTGAGATGAGGACGGGCAGGATAAACACCTCACCCGCCCGAAACCTCTCGTTCCCATACCACCTATACCGAGATGTTCTGCCCATTGAAGGCCAAAGATAACGATGTCAAAGGGATCTTCCCAGTTGAGGTTATTATTCTTCATAACAGCTTTTAGAACTTCTGAGGACTTTTTAATCTCCTCCCAGTATTTTTTCATCGCTTTTTCAAAATCTTCCCTGTCTTCGTATTTCTTTTCGTTGGGGCGTTCATCCACGTATCCGAGTATCCGAAACATCTTTTCAACGGGATGTTCATGTTCCGGTATCTTATCGGGAAGGTTCTCCCACTCGTCCGGGTTATCGGGTAGCTCGTTCTCTTGTATGATTTTTTCCCAATTTTCCCTTGAGGGGAAATTATCTTTGAAGTCTCTTACAACCACATCCATCCACAGGATGGTGGTCCGTGGAATGGCCTCGTACGTGAAGAGGGCGCCCTCTTCCGCCGCTCCGGTTTCGGGGTTTATGCTCACAGACGTGCGCACTTCAAGGTTGGAGTTGACTATGTGGGTGAAAAGGGCTTCGGAGACTACGACTATGCGGTTTTTGACTTGGTCGGGGATATTACCGTTCAGGTTAAAGGACTCCGCTTTTCCTTCAACCATCAACCAGCCGAGGTTTATGCTCTCTTTTGTAGTTAGTCCATTACTCCATATCGCTTTATCGTCTTCTGGCGTTGGAGAGTCATCCATCAAACCTGCATCTTTTAATCGCTCAGGTGTGGTTATCCACACAGGTCCGAACATAGAGTACACGGGGAAGAGGACGATCCTCGCATCGCTGATGGACACCACGCCGGCCTTTGCCCTGTTGTCCTTTATAGCGCCGAAAGTGTAGCAGATGGGGCAGGTATCCTGTCCACAGTGGTCCCTCTGTCCAGCACACCGGGTTTTTCCAAAACGGTGGGCAGCGTAATGGCGCACGGCTCCGTGTATGGCCGTTCCGGGTATCTTCGGAACTCGTGTCCCTACCTCTCTGACTATGGTGTTGTCCACCCTGCCGAGCCTGTACCCACCGGTGCCTATGTGCACCGGATCAAGGGTTATGAGATAAAGCTTCCTAACGTTAGTCGTCATTTTCTCTCTCCATTTTTAAACTTTACATCCTTCTCAATACCTTCAAGGGAATCTTTTGGTTGCCATAGACCGAGCGAGTGGGCGCATACAACCAAAAATTTCATTCAAAAATTTCAATTTCAGTCTCTTCTTCATACTTAACTTTAACTTTCTTTTTATCAAACTCCTCAAGTAGTTTTCTGTTCTTGATCACGTTTGACCTCCTCCTTCATCATCCTATGGTGCAGCGTGAAAGCGTCTGTGAGCAGTCCTGACATCGCCCAATCTGTCAGATTCTCTATATCCCGATCCTCAGGTTTATTTTCCCATTCAGCATTTACTATAACGCTTCTACAAAATTCTTTAAAAGTGCCATCATCCTTTGATCTTTCCCATATATTCCCTTCACCGTATCTGAACCAGTTCTCACGTGTAGTTTCTATGAAGTCAATCATCTGGTAGATCTGGGAAGATGTGAGATTCTCGGAAAATAGATTCCACGCTCTCTGTAGATCTTCAACTTCGTCCAGAAAGTAAGGCTTTCGTCTGTCCATAATCCTGCGGCCATTGTTATCGTAGACCACGTCCTGCCTCTTTACGTTGGACTCAAGGAAGAGAAAGTCAAACGTCGCCGGTGTGAAATAGACTTCATCGCCGGGTTCAAGATCGCCGGCATGGACAAGCCATTTGTGATTATGAGTAGGATCCCACGGATTCTCCGTTTCGTAGTACCGCCCACGTCCTGTTGGTTCATCGGGAGATGCGAGAAATACGTACGGATACCAATTATCCTCGGTCTGCCCATCGCCCATGAGAGCGGGTACGTACCAGATGAGCTGTTTTCCGTTTTTCAAAGTTATCTCATACCATTCTTTAAACTGCCCGTTTTGATCAGCATCAAACCGCTCTGGCAGGCGATCACCTTTATCTATCTGCTTTCGCGCAACACATACAACTTGCCACATCAGAGGATGAGACTTTTGTTCCAACATCCTCTTCCCTGCATCCAGAATCGCCCTCAGAGGCATCATACGATGGGCAAAGACAACGCCAAGGTGCAGAGGGAGACGGTTTCTTACTTTCCCCATTTCTTGCTCGTACTTGGTTTTTATATTTTCTACAACCTCCATCGCCCTGTCTGCTGGAATCAGAGCCATAAAGACCTGGGGTTCGGTGAGGATGGGGATAACCTGAGGATAATCTGCTGAATCTTCCTCAACACCTTTCACCCTGACCGCCGCGACCTGCCGCCCTTCCTTCCCATACCCACCCGGATCGTAAATTTTTAAAGTTCCGTCTTTTAATCTCTCAAACTCACTCTTGACTTCGTTAAACGTCTCGTCAAAACTCCTGTCCTTCAGATCCATATTCCACCTACTGGCGAGATACAGAAGGCTGTCTATTATCCAGAGTCTCCCCTCGTTAGAATCCCACAGAACGGGGATCTTCACACCCTTAAGGATGATCTCGTAAGCGTGATAGGGACCGAGTTCCCCGCTTTCAATTTCAACATCAAGGTACAACCTCCTATTGACCTTTGTGTTTTCTTCGGTATCCTTTATCACCTTCTCCCAGAAATTCCTTGTGGTCTCCCAGATACGGCGGAGGCGGGCAAAAGATGGGTTTTTGGCAACATCATCGGTGGTATGCCTG
>JALWJX010000039.1:0-1512 GCA_026996895.1 Candidatus Kapaibacterium sp. | reverse complement strand
TTTTATCCGCAACTTCGTCTATCCAGATGGTTGTGTTGCGTTTCTCAGCCCATTCTTTTGATCTGAAGGAGCGCCTTTGTTCGCATATATCACAAACTTTCCTATCTTTAGCTTTTTGAGAAGGATCCTGAGGCCTGAGGCCGCAGACGGAGCAGATTTCTTCTACTAGCAAAGTCCATCTCCTATATATCCCATCAGGTGCAGGTGAAGAAATTACCGGTTGTAAATGATTTTGAATCGGCGGAAGTTCATCTTTCGGTAATAATCCCTGTTTTATTTTATTTTGCCAATCGGGATCTTGTCCCCACCATGGTTTTGAATCAATTTTAATTTTTGGGATAATTTCTCCATTTATATTGTTTGCAAAAATTTCAACAACATGCTCCTCCAAAGATTTGTATCCATTTTTGATCTTTAAAATATCAAGGGAACAGTTAGTTTTATCGCACCCCGGAACAATGAAAATGCTTCCATTCTCATCTCTATAAACCTCCGTTCCTATTGGATAGGTTAATTCCATAATCTCTTGAATCTTATTAAATGTTTGGGTCAATAAGTCTTTACGGGCCAAAAGGTCGGGTATGTTTGATACACCAAGTAAAAACCCCAATCCGTTGACGCGTATACTGAGCAGTCGCCAACGTAAATCTTTATATGAAGGCTTAAAACCGAGCAATGCTCCTGCTAAAGAAGATTTGTATAATGCTCCGACCGTATGCCCCCAACTCCACAAGGTTATTTCATTAATAGGCCGGCGAGTATCTGCTAAGCACTCTGAAAATAGTTTTCTTATTTCCTTCTTAGAACTCCAAGCATCAATGATATTCCCCTGCTCCAAACTTTTCCAACACGATAACGAAAACATCTGGGATGTTAAATTTTGAGGAACTGTTTTGAACTCATATCCAAATGGCGTACTAATAAAAGTATGGCTATAATCCTGCTTTCCATCTTCTGGTTCTTGTTTGTCAAAATGTGCGGTATGATGGCCTCTAACAAGGTATTTACCAATGAATGTGAAGGTATTTCTTGTTTTTTTATGATCCCATTTTAGCAGATCTATAAAACTTTCGTTATCGCTTAGTATGGATAACGAGATATTGATTCCAAACTTGTTCTTAATCGCATCTCTTGAAAGTCCTTGCGCGCCTTTCGGAGGCTTTTTGGATTGAATTTGCAAATGCTCATCTGAACATTTTCTCCAATCATGCAACCACGCTGCCAGCTCCGCCAGCAGGATGTTTTTCCTGTTATTCGCCAGAACTTTCAAATCCTTACCCATTTTTACCTTCCTTCTCCATTAACTTCTGGCAAACCTTAAAAATCTCCTTCATCTCCCGCGAAGTGCGCGAATCATATCGTCTTAACATCGCCCGGGCCATATCGTGATTGCTCATAATTCTATCACCTCCCCCGGCCTGAAGTCCGGCTTTAGATCCCAGTACATAACCTTTCCCAGACGTTTGCGCCGCGCACCCAGCTCGTTGAGACGTTCCTTCACCCGCTCAAGCA
>JALWJX010000038.1:4721-21402 GCA_026996895.1 Candidatus Kapaibacterium sp. | reverse complement strand
GCCATTGGCGCTTTTACGCTCACCATTACCCAACTGGAAAATGCGTCACCGACGGCGTTGCGAGGGCGGGGTGTGATCGAAATTCCGGCGTTCCGATTGCCAACTGCTGGTAGTGGAATGCGGCTGGTGGTGGAATTTGGTGATCTCCGGGTGCATGCCGACAATCAGGTGTATCAGGGGGAAGCGCGGGCAGTGATCGCTGATGATGCTCCTTTGTCGGCGGGAATAGCGAATGCCATTGAGGCGGGAGCTCGAGATTTAGGACAGGAAGAAATTCGGAGCATCGACACCTATCTTCGCACCGGTCGCCGGCTGCTGAGTGTGCTCAGTGGCGATGAGCCTTTAACACTTCCCGTTGGATTGGACCGGGTGATAGGATCACGCCGCGTGATTATTGCCCTGGTAGGTGCCGTGTTCCGCCCCTCGACGATGACCTATCCGGGCGGGCGGCTCAATGTGGTGGCGTGGATCGAACTTCCAGATCTAATGGGACCGGGCAATGGAATTGGCATAGGAGCGCGAGCGATCTGTTTCCATCCCGGCGGATTGAATCTTGTGGATGGCATCCTGTATCTGCCATCGGATATCGTCCTTTCCGATCGCGAAGGTCGGGATGATGTGCCAACGTGGGAGGTACTGTTCCGCGGCTGGCGCTCGGCGGAGGATCGAGGGACTTACCTGGAGTGGGATTGCTCCGGATTCCGGACATTTCAACTGGATGTGGAAGTGGCGTTTTCCCGTCACGTGCTGTTGCCCATCGATGCTGCCGGGCAGGTGATTCCGGATCCGACACAGCACGTGCGCGGGCGAGCAACGGCGCGACTGGAGCGATCTCCGCGCAGTCAGTGGGGTTTTGTGCTGGAGGGACAGCTTCAAGAATGCGCTCTGACGCAAGCGCCCGGCTTTCGGTTGCGAGGCAGTTCCCCCATCGATTTTGCTATCGATGTCTCTGCCCATAGCAATCCCCGAACGCTCCGCTTCCCATCCGATTACCGGGGGGCAAAAGATGCCACGTGGATGGGATTCTATCTGTCCGGATTGTTCCTCCAGTTGCCGGATGAGTTCCATCGTACCGGCGCAACCGAAGGTCCCAGGGTCGGGCTGGAACAGGTGCTGATCGACGACACCGGCGTAACGCTCACCGTAGAGGCGACCAATGTTGCGGACAATGTCGATTTTAACAACTGGGGCGGAAGTATCGACACGCTGCGGTTGCGGATTCTGCAATCAGCATTTCGTGAGGCGTTGATCCACGGTCGGTTAAGTGTGCCGGTGTCGGATTCGACGCTGGACTATCGAGGGCTGCTCAATCGTTCAACGACTGGCTCGCTTTCCTTCGTGTTCCAACTGCGAGCCCGCGACACGTTGAATTTTCCGCTAACCCGAATCGGCAGACTGGCAGTTTTGCCCAGTTCTACTTTTGAACTGCGAGTTGAAAGTGGACGGTTTTTGCCGACCGTCTTGCTGAATGGGCAACTGCGATTGGCTGGCGATTTGCCGCGCCTGCCGGGTATTGACTTCCGGGGCGTTGATTTTGAAGGATTTGGTGTGCGCAGTGTGGGGGATCGCATTCAGTTTGAGTCTGGAAGCTGGGCATTTGCCAGTCCGCAACATACACTGGCGGGCTTTCCGCTGAGTATTCGAGAAGTACGCATTGTGACCGGAGATTGCGAAGGGCAACCCGGAGCGGCGCTCCGCTTTGGTGTCGAGCTCAATCTCTTTGCGGAATCCAGCGCAGGGATTAGCGGAGGGACAACGGTATCGTTCTGGGGCGCTTTGCAGCGAGCACCGCGGTGGTGGCTGGGCTTTTGTCAGGTCCGGCTGGATGAAATTCGTCTGGCAGCAGATCTGGGCGCTGCAGCGTCTATTGAAGGACGCCTGTCGTTTTACAGTGAAGATCCGACATTTGGCAACGGCTTCCGGGGTGAAGTGTCGGCTGAGATTGCCCAGTTAGTGTCAGCGAGCGGCGTCGTACAATTTGGCGCCGTTTCCGATTACCGCTACTGGTTCGTGGATGTGCGTGCCTATCTCCCCGCTGGTATCCCGGTGGGAGCGGGAGTGGGAATCTATGGTTTTGGCGGAGGTGCGTGGTACAATATGCGGCGGGTGGGGGAAGTCGCAGCGCCGCCGACCGATTCTCGAACCGCCGATCCTGCTGTGCCGGGAGCAACTGCTTCTGGCTTCCGCTTTATCCCCGACGGCTCCGGTGCTTTCGGACTGCGGGCAATGGTAGCGCTGGGAACACACCCGGATCCCTTTGTGCTCAATAGCGACGTGACGCTGGAAGCGGAATTCTCAACCGGTACGGGTGGAGGAATCCGCTTTATGCGGCTTCAGGGCGATTACTGGATGTTGTGTCGACTGGATCAGCGGCGCAAAGCACCGCTGTGGGGAACACTGGTGCTTCAACTGAATTTTGAACCTTCCCTTGTGCTGGACGGCACGTTTGAGGTGAATATCGATGCGCCACGCGGAGCCGGACTCCTTCGTGGCGGAGGGCAGATGGTGCTGCACGTTGCCTCGGATAGCTGGTATTTCTGGATTGGACGTCCGACTGCGCGTGTAGGCGTGAGTCTGGGCATCGGCGATCTGCGCTTGCCATCGGTGGGATCGTACTTCCAGATGGGAACGCACCTGGATCCGATTCCTCCATTGCCGGAAGAAGTTGTGGCGTTGTTGGGAGCACCCCCACCAATGCTGCGCAATAGTACGTTGATTTCTGAGGGTCGGGGAATGGCTTTTGGGCAGGAATTGCGTTTTGATTCCGGACGGCTCCAGTTTCTGGTGTTCTATGCACGACTCCGGTTCCTGATGGGCTATGACGTCTCATTGCTGGATTATCGCGGCGTACTGCGATGCGAAGGATATTCTGAACCGGGACTCAATGGGTGGTATGCTTCGGGACAGGTGTATGCGTATGTTGCTGGCGAGGTCGGAATGCATGTCGACGTGTGGTTTTTTGAAGGCAATGTTTCGATTCTGGAACTGGAAACCGCCGCCCGGCTTACCGCAGGAATGCCCAATCCCACGTGGCTGGAAGGAGCTGTTGGTGGACGGTTCTCTGCATTGGGCGGCACTATTAAGGGGTACTGCAATTTTGAATTTCGCATCGGCAGCCGGTGCTCCCCGCCACGGTTGACTCCTTTTGAGCTGGATATGATCGCCGATCTGCAACCGCAGGATGGAGCGCAAAACGTCAGTGTCTTCGTAAGTCCGCAGGCAGCTTTTAACTTTGTAGCGAATCAGCCGTTTGAGATTGAAGAGCTGGGCGAAGACGGAGAGCAGCGTATCCGTACGTTCCGACTGCTCATTACGGAGTTTACGCTTCGCCGGGATCGGGGCGGACGTTCTCCCCTGCTGGGCAGATGGACGCTGGACGATGATCGTATCGTTGCGACCTTAGAGCCGGATGAAATGCTGGCAGGAAATACGTGGCATCGGGTGCGCGTGGCAGTGAAAGGACAGGAATGGACCGGTGGGCGGTGGCAGGATGTGCGGAAAGCAGATGGTTCGCTGGCGGTGCAAACGATGGAGCATCGGTTCCGAACCGGTCCAGCGCCTGATCGTATCCCTGAATCCAACATTGCGTCGATGTACCCTCGCAAGAATCAGCGGTATTTCTTGATCGATCAGTGTCCGGATGGGTTTATCCAGTTGCGGCGAGGAATGCGTTCGCTGCTTGCTGAAGAAGGGTATCGGCTGAAGGTGCGATTTATTCCCGCAGGTAACCGGGATCCAGTGGAAGTGAACGCAACATATAGCAGACGTCGCATTCGTTTCCCTATCCCGTCACAGTTGCAGACGGCAACGATGTACGGGCTGCAAGTACTCAAAGTGCGGGTTCAGGAGCGTAGCGACCTTATTGCCTCACGTGCCGAGACTGATTACGGTATCCGATCCAGATTGCAGGAGCGATGGGTGCAATTTCTCCAGCAGCGGGGAACAACGGTAGAATTACGGCAGCGGCGGTTGCCAAGTCTCCGAACTCGATCCGGTGAAAAGCTGATGTACGTGTATCATTTCCGTACAAGCCGATATCGAACCCTGCAGCAAAAGATTTCAGCAATTTTTCAGGGAGGATCGGTGCGAGCCGTCGCTGCGCCATCCGGTCTCGTAACGGGCATTGAGTACCGAAAGCCGGATTTCGCTGGTGAATGGTTCGACATATACGATTTGCAGTGGCTATCGGGGAGTATCCATCCGCGGGATGTACAACCAGGGTATCCACGAACCAGCCTGTATTGGCGGCAGCGCGTAGAACCGTGGCTGTACCAGCCAGTGCACCGCATTGCTGGTTTCGGTACGGGTGGTAGATCACCGCTGATGCTGGATCGAATGACAGGCGTTTCGGTGTCGGGACTGATGCCAAAATCGCCGCTGCAGGAATGGGAGATTCGGGACGCGTACTTTCCCAATCCGTATCGCATCATTTATCGCCTGAATACCGGGCTTCCGACCGTTACCGTTCGTCTGGATTTGCCAGCAATAGCGTGGTGGGATTATGGTACCTTCGCTCGCCCCCGCGCAGCTCGCCTGCTGGTGGAAGATGCGTTTATCCGAACCTTCGAGCAGCGAACGGGGCACCGGTGGGATCGGCGGAATCGGAAAGAGCGAGCTCCCATTACGGGACAGTGGCTCGTACGATGTTACGCTGGGCGATCTCATACGCATATGCTGGAACTGCTGGGATTGAATCCTGCACACTTTCCGTGGGCATTGAACCGGAAATTGCGGGCGGATGAACGGCGCATTGCGCAGCGCATTGCCAGTGGAACCTGGAATCCGACCCTGTATCGATCGAATCTTTCCCATTTTCGCCATTGGGCTGTTGCCTGGCATTACTGGGGTGGCAGTTGCGCGCCCGCTCCCGACCGTACGTTGCCACCGCCGGCGTTGCAGTTGCTGCTGCTTCCGTAACACTGGAGTCCGCGGACCATTGCACCGGTTGGAACGGTTCGTCTGAACCAGCCGTTTTGAGA
This sequence comes from Candidatus Kapaibacterium sp., assembly GCA_026996895.1. Classification (GTDB taxonomy): domain Bacteria; phylum Bacteroidota; class Ignavibacteria; order Kapaibacteriales; family WFXC01; genus WFXC01. The sequence continues at coordinate 16,423 of JALWJX010000038.1, read as the reverse complement.
ACATTGTGCCGGTAAGGCTTCAGCAGCATCGGTTTGCTGTACAAGGGAAGTCCAGCGATGGCTTGCAAAAGTGTGTTCGCTTCCAGTAACGCTGTGCTGAGGGAACAATGGGAGGATTTTCCTGAATCACTCTTTGCAGCAGTTGGGTAGATTTGAAATGTCCGAAGGCAGGAGCGATGCTTCGGGAAATGTCGGGGACAGAGTACGGCTGGCAAGGATTTCGTATCTTTCGATTTCGGAAAGTGAAAGGGGAAGAACGCAATGGGGAAATTCTTGCTGGCTGTAGGGATGATGCTTGGCGTCGTGGTAGCGATGGCACAGCCGATGGAGCAGAGTCGGATCGCTGTCGTTGGGGGGCTGACCCGCCTGTGGAATGTCTCGACAATGCCGGTGTTTCCGGGAAGTCCAGAGTGCGGGCAGTTTGGCAATGGCACTGCGCTGGGGCAATGGGGCAGCATTCGATGGGAGTATCGGATCGGTTCGTTGCCGCTTTTTGTATCGCTGGCTGGAAGCTACCATCGCAAGCTGGCGGAATTGCAGGCAGTGCAGTCGAATTTTGAAGTCTACAATCCCCGGAGCGGCGCGTATGAGCCGCTGGTTGTCCAGTATAAGTATCAGTCTACGCTGCAATACCTCTTTGCTGACCTTGGCATTGCCTATCAGTTACCGGTGTTTTCAGCCTTTCCACTCACCCTCCGACTGGGAGTGGACGCAGGGATGCCATTGCTGGGAACAGCGTTTGAGACCTATGAGTCGATCCAATCGCCGGAAGGAATTCGGTTTCCGGATGGAACCCGGCGCCATCTGCTGTCCAGCGGTGAGGTGCCGCAAACAACGACCAGCTATGGCGTTAGCGGCGCAATCAGTATGGCAGTGCCGGTTGGCAACGCTGTCTCGCTGCTGCTGGAAGGGGGCTATCGATACGGGCTCAATTCGGTATTAGCAGACGCAGAGTGGAAAATTCATCACCTTCAGCTTGGGTTGGGCATTCAGTATCGGATGTTCCCAGCACCGAAGCCGCGAAAGCCAGAAGCTCCAGCTCCACCGGCAGTGTCGCCTCCAGAGCCTCCAACAACGCCGCCAGCGCTGGTTCTTCAACGGCTTCGGGTTGATACACTCCGGCTTCGGCAAATGGTTGTTACCGAAACCTTTCCGTTGCTGCCTTACCTGTTCTTTGACAGTGCATCTGCTCAACTCCCGCAGCGATACCGATGGGTGCCGGAAGACAAGGAGCGATTTACTGAGCAGCAACTACCGCGTTCGATGTTGCCCATTTACTATGCTCTGCTGTCGATTGTCGGCAAGCGAATGCAACAAATGCCCCACACGACCTTGCGGATTGTGGGAATTGCGCGAAATGATGAAGCGGCTGATGAAATGGCGCAACGGGAATTGGCACGTCAGCGAGCCGCGGCGGTGGCTGATTTTTTGATCAATGAGTGGGACATCGATCCCGGACGCTTGCGCATCGAATGGCGCTTCCTGCCTGAATTTGCGTCCAGCGAGGCATACCGGGCGGGATGGGCAGAAAATCGCCGGGTGGAACTGTACAGCGATGATCCGTTGCTGCTGGCTCCGGTCGTGCATTCGCGTTTCTTTGAATATGATGCAGAGGATTCAGCGCTTACGGCGGCGTTGACGGTGCAGCCAGCATTATCGGCGGTGACGCAGTGGAGATTGAAACTGCATAGCGGGGACACCGTGATTCAACAATGGAGTGGTGGGAAGTTGCGACAGTCGCCAATGCGGTTGCCGTTGTGGGGGCAAACCATCCAGTATCTGGGAGATCATAGAACCGACAATGTGGTTTCCGTATGGATCCGGGATGATCGGCAGCAACAGGATTCTGCTCAGGTGACGCTTGCGGTTCTCGTGACGCGGGATACCGTAGAACTGAGCCGGCTCAGTCTCATCGTGTTTGATTTTGATCGCTATGAGTTGACACCTGAAAACCGGGTGATTCTTCGGCGCTTCGTGGGCGAGGCGGTACGCCCCGAATCAGAAATCCGCATCATTGGATCGACTGATCGCCTGGGGGAGCGACAATACAACATCGAGTTGTCGCAGAAGCGGGCAGAAAGCGTTGCAACATTTCTGCGGGAAGTTACGCCAGATGGGCATCTGGTGGAGGTCAGGGGCATTGGTCCGTCAAAATTGCGGTATGACAATTCCATTCCGGAAGGGCGGTACTACTGCCGAACGGTACTGATCGAAGTGCGGAATCCGGTGCGGTCGTATTGAAAAGTGACAGTGCGGTCCTGTATTGTAAGCAAACCCCGTAGCTGCCCAAATTTCCGGATATTTGCAGTTTGCTGTTTTGTTGCAAAGGTATCAGGAAAGGGTGGAGTACGATGACCAGGGAACAGTGGATTGCAACGGCACGACTGGTATTGCTATCCCGAAAAATCGATGAGGTTGAAGAAACGGAATTGCTGCCGAAGAAACTGGTAACCTATCAGTTTTCGGCTAAGGGTCACGAGTTAGCGCAGGCAGTGTTAGCGCAATTCATTACGCATCCGAAAGATGGAGCGACGGTGTACTACCGGTCGCGCCCCTTTGTGTTGGGAATGGGATTGACCGCGCGGGAGGCACTGGCGGGATCGATGGCGAGGGCAACGGGGAGAAGCGGGGGACGTGACATCGGCGTCGTGCACAATTTGCCTTCGCGCGGCAAAGCAACGGTGTTGCCAACCAGCGGGGATGTAGGAGCGCAGTATACCCCAGCGGCTGGATGGGCACAGGCGATTGAGTACCATCGGACGGTGTTGCAGGATTCGGCGTGGGATGGCGCGCTGGCAGTGGCACTGGGCGGCGATGGATCCGTGGCGACCAATGGCTTCTGGGCAGCGTTAACCATTGTGACAACCCTTTCGCTTCCTTACCTGTTTTTCATCGAGGACAATCGATACGGCATTAGCGTTCCCAGCACACTGCAGACGCCGGGTGGGAATATAGCCGAGAATTTGCGGTCGTTTCGCAACCTGAAAATCTTCGATGGCGACGGTACCGATCCGCAACAAACGGCTGCATTGGTGGAAGCGGCTGTTCAGTACGTTCGTCAGCAGCGAAAACCGGCATTGCTCCATTTGCAGGTTGTTCGGCTGTGCGGGCACTCAGCAGCGGATACAGCAGCGTACAAGTCGGAAGAGGAGCGGCAGTGGGAACAGGAGCGAGATCCGGTGCAGCGCCTGCGAGCGTTCCTTCAGAAGCGCCGCATTCTATCGAAGCGGAAATGGGAAGCGCTGGAACGCGAGGTCAAAGCAGAAGTTGCAACGGCATTGCAGCAGGCGTTGGCAGACCCTGAGCCGGAACCAGCAGCCGTTCGCAAACACATCTTTTTTGACGGCACATTGCCAAAGGTTGGAGGATTAAAGGCTGCGGGTGTTTCACTTCCGCCAACGGTGGAGCAGCCGTCGCCGTCCTCTCGCCGCCGGGTGAATATGGTGGAAGCAATCCGGCAGGTGCTGGATGAAGAATTGCAATTGAATCCCCGAATGCTGGTCTTCGGTGAAGATGTAGGCGTCAAAGGAGGGGTGCACGGTGCTACACTGGATTTGCAGCTCAAATATGGGGTGGAACGGGTGTTCGATACCTCGCTCTCGGAAGAAGGCATTGTCGGGCGAGCGGTGGGAATGGCGCTGGCGGGATTGTTGCCAGTGCCGGAAATTCAATTTCGTAAGTATGCCGATCCTGCTACGGAACAGATCGATGATTGCGGTACGATTCGATGGCGTACCAATGGGGATTTTGCCGCGCCTGTTGTGCTCCGAATTCCGGTGGGCTATAGCAGAGCGACAGGAGATCCGTGGCATAGTGTTTCGGGAGAAGCCTTTTTTGCGCATCTGATAGGGTGGAAAATTGCCTATCCTTCAAATGCAGAAGATGCAGCCGGACTGCTCCGATCGGCATTGCGCGGTGATGATCCAGTGATTTTCTTAGAACATCGGGCATTGCTGGATGCTGCAAAAGCCCGCCGCCCTTATCCCGGTCCCCATTACGGTATTCCGTTCGGTAAAGCGGCAATTGTGCGATCCGGTACGCAGGCAACGATTGTCTCGTGGGGCGATACGCTGTACGCTGCTCTGGAAGCTGTTGAAATGGTTGGAGCAGATGTGGAAGTTATCGACCTGCGAACCATTGTGCCGTGGGATCAGTCGCTGGTGCTGGAATCGGTGCGAAAAACAAACCGCTGTCTGATCGCACACGAAGATACGTGGACCGTGGGATTTGGAGCAGAAATTGCTGCAACGATTGTACAACAGGCTTTTGCGTTCCTGGATGCTCCCGTAGAACGCCTGGCTGTGCCTGATTGTCCCATTCCCTACAATCGCCGATCGATGGAGTATTTGTTGCCGACAGCGGAGAAAATTGCACGAGCGCTTCAGAAACTTTTGCAGTTTTAGCACTTTGTCCGCAGCATAACCGTTTCTGCATCCGGTACCGTCAGAGAAGGCGGTACGAAGTTTCTTTTGTTTCAAAATTTCGGGATTTTCTCAATGAAAACAGCACAACTTGGCGACACCGTCACGGTGCACTACGTTTCACGCGTCGTGGGGGGCGAATTGTTGAACGACACTCACGACGAAGCTCCGTTTACCTTTACGCTGGGTGCCCAGCAGGTTATTCCCGGCTTTGAACGCGAAGTCATTGGAATGCAGGAAGGCGAAACCAAAACCTTTATCGTTCCTGCTGAAGAAGCGTTTGGTCCGCATCTTGAAGAAAATGTGGTTGTTGTAGAGCGATCGAATTTGCCGTCGGATCTGGAGTTGGTGGAAGGACAGAATTACATTGTCACGACACCGGATCAGCAAACTTTTGAAGTTCGCGTTACGAAGATCGAGGAAAATACGGTCACCCTGGATGCTAATCATCCGCTGGCAGGAAAGGATCTGGAATTTACCGTTGAATTGATCGCCATTGAAACTGGGGAAAAGTAAATCCCGCAGCGATTCTACAAAAAAAATAACGGCAGGGAATTTCCCTGCCGTTTGTATTTCTGCGCTGATTCTGGCTCACGGCAGCACCAGACTGCCGGTATAGTACGGCTTGCCGTCGACGATCAGGGTGTAGAAATACGTTCCTGCGGGGAGGAGAGATCGATCTAATAGCACACTTCCGGAACTGGATTGGAGCGAATATGTCCGAATGGTCTTTCCTAAGATGTTGAGAATTTTCAGTGAGGCTGTCTGAAAGTGAAAGGGAATGCGGTATTTCCACTGGATGAACATTTCATTCAGATGTATCGGTCGGATCTGGACCAGCTTTGGCAAATGATCCGCAAGTCCAGCAATCGTTCCCACCTGAAATTCCGCAATCGCCGACACTTTGTCATCAGGATTACCATCGACAAAAAAAGTCGCTCGAACTTTTGAGGTACCTTCTGTTCCGTTGGGGCGGAGATACGTCACAAATTTTTTGTTGATTTCTCCCGGTGCGATGGTTTCAACATCGGGGGATTCCAGAACGCCCGGAGCATAGCAGTTGGTCCAGCAGAAGTAGATCAGGTGATTTTCTTCCGCTTCTAAGATTTCAATGGCTGCGCGAACATCTAAGGTTTGCGCGCTATTGTTTCGCACGGAAAGGTGAAACTCTAATTGCGTCGCATCCGCAGAGCCCGTAATGAGCACGGGCGAAGATTCCAGAATTTCCAGACTCTGGGTCCAGAGAAGGGGACCGCTCCAGATAAGCCATCCAAGGAACACAAGAAAGCTTTTGTACCGCATTGCCATTGCTGTCCTCATTGTTGAACAACTTTGCTCAAACATACAAAAAAGTTTGCACATACCGTTCTACCAGTCCAGGATAGCATCAATCACCATCGGCGAAAAAAGTTACAACGCTGAGGATGTCAGGTATATCGACGAAGAATGCGCTCGATGTCAGGGAGGTAGGAAGAACCGAACAGATTGAGATGGACCAGCAGCGGATAGAGATTGTACAGATCCACGCGTTGTCGCCAGTCGGGCAGCAAAGGAAAGTGCGAGTGATAGCTCTGGTAGAATCGGTCGTGGAAGCCGCCGAACAGCAAGGTGAAAGCTAATTCCGCTTCCCGGTGTCCGTAGTACACAGCAGGATCCACAATGACAGCACCGCTGTTGGTAGTCGCAAAGCAGTTGCCACTCCAGAGATCGCCGTGCAGCAAGGCGGGAGATTCTTCAGGGAGCAGATGGGGAAGCTGAGCAAAGAGGTGGTCGAATTGCCGCTGATGGGAAGCAGTAAGTCGCTGCTCCTGCTGTGCCCGCTGGATCTGTGGGAGCAGACGTTCGTGGATGAAGAAATCCACAAAGGTAGTGTGCCAGCGATTCGATTGAGGTAACGAACCGATGAAATTGTCCTCCTCAAAACCGTAGCGGTCTGCGGAGTTCCGATGTAACTCTGCAAGGCCGATCCCGAAACGTTCCCAGTACAGCGCCGTTGCTGGCTGGTGAGGGAAGTATTCCAGGAGCAGAAAGGCGTAGCGGTTCAGTGTGAATGTGCCATAGGACATCGGTACCAGCAGGGACGATCGGTGGCGCAATGCCTGAAGTCCTTTCTGTTCCGCCTCGAACATTGGGAAGGCATCAGCGGTGTTCCACTTCAGAAAAAATGCTCCACGGTTCGTTCTGATAACACCGCCGTGGTGGATGCAACCACCGCCAACGGGATGGTGGCTGTACAGTAAAATGTCGGTGTCGAGAAGTTCCGCTAAAGCGCGTCCCAGTTGGTCTGTAGCGACAGGGAGCATTACCGATGCCGCGGACTTTCCGATCGGGCAACTGAGTTGAGCAAAAAATCGATAAAGTGGCGGATGGAGCGGTCTAAGATCTGGTAGACTGCTTCAAAATCTTCCATCGTGCCATAGTAGGGATCCGGCACTTCACCGCCATCAGGTTGCGGATCGAAATCGCGCATTAACCGAATTTCCGGTGGATCAGCGATGGCATACTGGCGCACCAGTTTCTGAAGTTTGCGAAGATTGGAGCGATCCATTGCCAGGATGTAATCAAAACGCTGGAAATCCTCCGGTGTGATGAGCCGGGCACGGTGATTCAGGGTGATGCCGTGCTGACGAGCGACCAGGAGCGTTCGAGCATCGGGCGGTTCGCCGACGTGGTAGTCATCCAGACCTGCAGAGTCTACAATCACCGGGTAGCCCGGCACTTGAAGCGCTATCTGGTGCCGAAAAATGCCTTCTGCTAAGGGCGAACGACAGATATTCCCCAGACAAACAAACAGCACCTTTGGTAGTCGCATTGAAGAGTGCAGCGTCAGTCTCCCTGATACATCCAGAGGATTTTCGCCACTTCGTCCCGGTGATTTGCCTCTTCGACAATGATGTCTTCCAGTTTCACCTGGACGTCCTTAGCCCCCAATTGCTCTGCTAATCTGGCGTGTTCGGTATACCGCTCCACAGTTGTCTTTTCCGCTTCGTAAATGGCTTCCAGCATTTCTTTGGGAGAAGAAACGATCGGGAAAGGTTTGGGGGTTGTAACAGGTTCACCACCTAAAGCGACAATTTTTTCTGCAAGGTACTTTGCGTGTTCTACTTCGTCCAGAATTTCCGCCAGGAAAAATTCGTGCAGTTCCCGCCGGTGGATCCCTTTGACCATCGCCGCAAAGGTGATGTACTGAATAATTGCGGCATACTCAAAGGCTAAATCTTCGTTCAGTGCATCAATTAACGGTTGCATCGATCCTGTCATTGCCGTCCCCTTTTGTTTGTTTCTTTAAAAAACGTTTTTGCCGTCGATCCAGTTTTACAATTGGGTTCGATTAGTTATATGCTGAGGAAATTCCACAACGTTGAAGTTGATAGTGTAGTGTACGGAGCGACCACTCTGCTGGATGTTGAGAAAGGAGAGAACCAGCCGCTTCTGAGGACTTCCGTGATGATGGTGCTGCGTAGACTTCAGGGATCGTGCAGAGAGCAGATTTTGGTCAGGTTTTTTTCCTCTGGATTCCGGGATCTCCCTTGCGCGCCCGGGAGGATTCGAACCTCCAACCTTCTGATCCGTAGTCAGATGCTCTATCCAGTTGAGCTACGGGCGCATGCTGATTACGACGCTGCTTGCGCAGCTTTCAGCTTGTTGATGTACTTTGCTAATTTCGACTTTTTGTTTGCTGCGTAGTTTTTGTGGACGATGCCACGGTCAGCAATACGATCCAGAATTTTGGTTGCGAATCGGAATTTTTCTACCGCTTCTTCATACGTGGTCGATTGCCGTACGGCTTTGATTGCCCGACGTGCCATTACCCGGTAGTATCGGTTGTGAGCACGACGCTTCGCATTTTGTCGAATGCGCTTTTTCGCTGATGCTGTGTGAGCCATTCTCTCTCGATGCCTCTATTGTGTTTTACTCTACACTACAACGTACAAGGAAACGTTTAGCCGCTTTGCCAGCGCTTTTTTAACGATTACCGACAGCAAGTATTGAACAAGTGGAACAAACGGCGTGTTGGAGGCGATGGGACTGCGGCAAGCGGTGATGGAGAAACTCAAGGAAGCAATGAAGGCAAAGGATGAGGTGCGAGTGCGTACCCTGCGGTTACTCAATGCTGCTTTGCTGGAGCTGGAGAAAAGTGGTCAGGAGGTCACTGAAGAGCGTGAGTTGCAGGTAGTGCTGACCAGTGTCAAAAAGCGGCGGGAGGCAATCGAGCAGTATGAAAAAGCTGGTCGGCAGGATCTGGCAGAACAGGAAAAAGCAGAGTTACAGGTGTTGGAAGAGTTCTTACCGAAGCAGTTGAGTGAGGAAGAATTGCGCCGGGAGATTGCCCGAATCATTGAAGAAGTGGGGGCAACCAGCATCAAAGATTTTGGGCGCGTGATGCAAGCAGCAATGAAAGTACTGAGAGGGAAAGCAGAAGGCAAGCAAGTGCAACAGGTGGTGCGCCAGTTGCTGAGTAGCGAATGATTCCACAGCAGCAGCTTTCAAAGGAGCAGCTTCAGGAAGAGACACTTCGGGAGCTGGAATTTCCGAAATTACTCCAGCATATTGCACAGGGGTGTGTTTCAGAGCTTGGAAAAGAAATTATTTTGCAGTCGCGCCCGGATCGCCACATCTACTGGGTGCAGCAGGAACACGAGCGGCAGCGAGAGCTCTGGTGGTTGTTGGAACAGGGAGTGCCTCTCGCCGTTGATACCCTGGAAGATATTCGTCCCCTGCTGGCAAAAGCCCGTATCCAGGATGCCTTTCTGACCCCCTCAGAAATTCTCAAAGTTCGGGATGTGATCCGACTCTCCCGGTTGATCAAGCAGGAAGTGCTCCATTACCGGGAAGCAGTGCCGCATCTGGCAGCGCTCTGTTCAGAACTCTACGCAAATCGACTGCTGGAAAGACATATTCGGGAAGTGATCGATGATACTGCTGCTGTTCGGGATCAGGCTTCGGCAGAGCTGCGAGCGATCCGGGCAGAACTGCTCCGTCTGGGCGCAGTGATTCGGCAGAAAGTGCAGCGGATTATGCGGCGGCTGGCGGAAGACGGTGTCTTGAGTGATGAATTTGTCACGCAGCGTGAAGGGCGCTATGTCATCCCGGTTCGGGTGGAGCATAAAGGAAAAGTGCCGGGCATTATGCACGGCGTCTCCAAGTCGGGAATGACTGTGTTTGTGGAGCCAGCCTCTATTGTCGAGTTGAATAATGAACTGGCATTTTTGCACGACCGGGAACGCCGGGAAATTGAACGCATTCTCCGGGTGCTGACGGCAGAAATTGCGGCTGAAGCGGATCGGTGGCAGCGATCGCTGGAGATTCTGGGACATCTGGATGCCTTGCACGCAAAGGTGCGATTTGCACGAACTTACGGCGGAGAACAGCCGGAGCTAACGGATGACCCTGAGTTGCGGTTTGTAGAAGTATATCACCCGCTGCTGGTCATCCAGAAGGGCAAACCGAATGTTGTGCCATTGTCCATCACTTTTTCCGAAGAGCATAAAGGGTTTTTAATTTCGGGACCAAATGCCGGCGGTAAAACGGTGGCGTTGAAAACCATCGGATTGGCAGTTGCAATGGCATTAAGCGGAATTTATCCGCTGGGCCGTTGTCGGCTTCGTGGTGTTCAGTTGTTTGCGTCCATAGGAGATCATCAGTCGCTGGAACAGGATCTGAGCACGTTCAGCTCCCAGATGCTGCGATTGCGGCATATCCTGGAGTACGCCGATGACCAGACGCTGGTGCTCGTCGATGAAATTGCCGCAGGGACAGATCCGCAGGAAGGCGCAGCACTGGCAATGGGTGTGATGGAAGTGCTGCTGGAAAAAGGAGCATTTTTAGTCGTCACAACGCACCAATCCTCGCTCAAAAGTTATGCAATGGTACGTCCCCAGATGGCAAATGCCAGTATGGAGTTCGATTCGCAGCGGATGGAGCCAACATACCGGTTGTTACCTCACGTTCCCGGTAATAGCTATGCTTTTGTGCTGGCAGAAAAAATCGGACTTCCACCACAGGTGCTGGAAAAAGCGCGGTCCTATCTGGGATCCGAGCAGCATTTGCTGGAAGATGCCATTGCACAGGTTCAGCGTCAGCAACAACAACTGGAACGGTTAAAGCAGCAGGTTGCTGAAGAACGGAAGGCAGCCGAACGGAAGCGTCAGCAGTATGAAGAACGGTTCGAGAAATTCCGCCAGAAGTATCGTGCCCTGATGGAAGCAGCACAAGCGGAAGCTCAGCAGGTTGTTGCTGATGCCCGGCGGTTGATTGAGCAAACGGTTCGGGAATTGCGGGAGAATCAACTTCAGCCCAGAGAAGCGCACCGCCGAATCCAGCAACTGGAAAAACAATTGCAAAGTATTCCCGGCATTGAAGCAAAGCCAGTTGCAACACCGCCGCCACCAGCAATTCACCGAGGGGCAACGGTACGGGTGGAGGATATGACAACCCCAGGAGTTGTGCAGGAAGTGTATCCGGAAAAGCAACTGGCAGTGGTGGAAGTCGGCAATGTGCGGATGAAAGTGGGATTTGAAAAATTGCAGGTGGTGTCGGAAAAAGAGGCGGAGAGACAGCAGGACAAGCGACGGCGGAAAGTGGAATCAGTAGAAGGAACGATCTCTGCACTGGATGCGAACGCTACCCTGGATGTTCGCGGGTATTTCCCGGAAGAAGCGCTGCTGGAGGTTGACCACTTTATCGCACGAGCACTGCTATCACCGTTGAAAGAGTTGACCATCATCCACGGCAAGGGAACCGGTGCTCTCCGGGAGCGAATCCACCAGTTTCTGCGCCAGCATCCTTCGGTAGCTTCGTTCCGCATTGGCAATGAACTGGAAGGGGGAGCAGGCGTGACCATCGTGGAGCTGAAGTAGACTGTGCCAGTGGTATCCGGAGAGTCTGGGGTTGTCGTCCGCTCCGGGGTGGATTGCTCAAGAAGGCGATGGGGACTATCGGCTATTCAACCGGGATTTTGTAATTTTCGTTTTTTCAGTAGCGCAACAAAGCGAAAGCGGAGATGTTTGAATCGGAAATTCGCATCGAGACCGACCGGTTGTTGAGATTGCTGGGAAACGAGCAGCCCTATCTTCCACTGGAAGCACTCCAGCAGGATGAAAGAATCGAGCCACCGTACCGGCAGTTTTTCTCTGCTGAAGTCGAATGGTGGATTTATCAGCAGCAGTTGCAGCGGCGGCGCTCTCCTTATTTCGATTTTCAACAGCCGGCGTTTCAGCCGTTGCTGGAGCAGTATGATGCGTTTTGCCGGAAGTTTGCCCGGCTTGATCAGCAGACCCG
>JALWJX010000038.1:0-4711 GCA_026996895.1 Candidatus Kapaibacterium sp. | reverse complement strand
TTCGTCCTCAAACTACTTTGCGATTGTTTGTATTTCGAGGGGAACCGACGCAGCCGGCAGAAGTGATTTTCCTGCGCTTGCAGTACTTTGGCGATTATCCCTATCTGGTGCGGGGAGTGCGGCAGGCGGTTGAAGAACAGACACACTCGCCAGAGCAATTGCTGTCGGCACTGGACTTTGAACGGATCATTCAAAGAGTGGATCAGGACGAATTGTTCGACTATACACCGACGCAGTTTCTGGAATTGCTCATTCCAATGGAGCAGTTTTTCCAGACAATCTATGGCTTCGCCGGTCGAACAGGTATTTCCGGTATCCCAATTGCTGCACTGATTGTGTTTTTGCACGACAAAGGGATCTTTCCCATTGCAGAGAAGCTCCAGGAAATTGCAGAGCGGCAACACAAAGAATTTGTTTCGCGGGAAGAATTTCGGTATGTTATTCAGTTGGTGCTGGAACAGGTGGAGCAGGAGCAGGAAGAGACATTGCCGCTGGAATTTGCTCCAGCTCCTCCACAGGATAGCGTTGATGAAACGAGCAGCAGCGAGGCAGTGCCTGCTGAGAAGGAAGCAGAAGCGTTGTTGGCAGAGCAGGAAGACGATGGTTCTCAAGAAGAGAGAAAAGAGGGAGCTGAGGTAGAGGAGGCGCTGGAAGTTTCTGAAACGTCACCTGTATCCGAAGGAGTTGAAACCACACCACCGGGAGCGGGAACGATAGCAGAGCTGTCGGTGGATCATCCGGAAGCTGAACAATCACCACAGGAAAGCACCTTGCAGCAGGAAGCAATGGTACCAGAGCAGGAAACTTCAGAACTGGAACGGGTGACAGAACTGGTTTCGGCAGAGCAGACAACGGAACGGGCAGATGGTGAAGAAGTGCTGGAAGTTGTGAGTGACGAAGAAGCGGAAGTGACATCAATGGCTTCACCGGAAGAGACGGCAGATGCAGAACAAATCGCAGAGAGCGGAGCTGAACAGCTTTCATCGGAGACCGAAGCGGAGGAAGAGCCAATACAAAGTGAGACAACAGAAGATGCAGTTATATCGGCAGATACCGAAGAATCCGGTATGGAAGAACATATCCCGGAGGATGATGGAATCACCGATGTAGCGGTGCAAGAGGAAATAAAGCAGCAGGAGGAGTTTGAGTATCCACCGGAGATTGATGAAGCAGATACCACTGTGGAAGATGATCAGGAAGCACCTCCGATGGAGTACTACGATGTAGAGGAGGCGCTGGCGAAGAGTGAGACGGCACCTGTTGCGGATGTAGAGCTCCAGCCGTTCAAGATTTCGGAGAGAGCGCAGCGAGTGCGGGATTTTTACTTTGAACTTCTTGGGCGTTCCGTTGCACCGGAGGCAGCAGAGGATGCGTGTCCCATCCAGAGTTGCCTGGATGTTCAGGAGCAGGAACGGATGATCGAGGACCTGTGCCAGGGTGATGCAGAGCTATGGCAAACGGTGGTGGGTCGCATCAATCGCCATCGGACCTGGAAGGAAGCGGTGGCAGAATTCGATCGTATTGTGGTCGAGCAGCGGTGGGATCCTGACCATCCGCTGGTGCAGCGGCTGCGGCAGGCGTTGTATGCTCGTTTCGTGCAGCCAGCAGATCGAGCAGAAGATGAGCGCTAAGCGAAAGCGATAGCTGCGCAGGGATGGCGGACAGGTCTATTTCCGGCGGACCTTGGCAAAATCTTTGTAAAGATCATAGCGGGCGCTGTACCGCACAATGTTGAAATTTTCATCGCGCAGCGTTCCTCCCGACGGCAGGTAGTAAAACGTTGCCAGCTTGTTCGTCCGGTGCTTTGCTAAGTTTCCATAGTCGTCCACATAGAAGCGAAGGATGTAGTACCCTCGCTGTTGGGGTGCCGTTTCCAATTGTTTCTGGAAGTTTTCATCGCTGAAGATGAAAACATCCTCGTTATGATCGACATTGCGCTCTTTTTGCGAAGACTGGTGCATCTTTTTTTGTAAAACAGCTTGGTTGGACATCCGTTTATAACTGCTTAGAAAATCAGGTATTTCAAGGAGAAAACGGGGATTGACGGTAAATGTTGAATTTCCTGAAAAAAATTTTTGGAACGAAGCACGAGCGGGATATTCGCGCATTGAAGCCGATTGTGGAGCAGATCAATCAGATCTACGAACAGTTGCACGAGCTCACCGATGAACAGTTGCGCCAGAAGACCGAGGAGTTTCGGAAGCGTATCGAAGAACGGACTGCTGAGGTCCGGGAACGTATTGCGGAGTTGCGGCAGAAGTTGAAGGAGGATCTAAGTCACGAAGAACGTGAAGCGGTGAGTGAGGAATTGAAAAAGCTGGAGGAAGAAGAATTTGAGCTGGAACAAGAGGTGCTGGATGAGATCTTGCCTGAAGCCTATGCAGTGGTGAAAGAAGTCTGTCGCCGCCTGGTAGGAACACGCTATACGGTAGTGGGGCACGAGGTTGAGTGGGATATGATCCCGTATGATGTCCAGTTGATGGGAGCGATCGTTCTCCACCAGGGCAAGATTGCAGAGATGGCAACCGGGGAGGGGAAGACCTTAGTGGCGGTTATGCCACTGTATCTCAATGCCCTGGTTGGCAAAGGAGTGCATCTGGTGACCGTGAACGATTACCTGGCGCGTCGGGATAGTGAGTGGATGCGCCCGGTCTTTGAACGGCTGGGCTTGACCGTGGGCTGTATTCAGTCCAATATGAAACCGGAGGAGCGGAAAAAAGCGTATCAGGCGGACATTACCTACGGTACGAACAATGAGTTTGGGTTCGATTACCTGCGGGACAATATGGTGGTATCGCTGGACCAGATGGTGCAGCGAGGACATTATTATGCCATCGTGGATGAAGTAGATTCAGTGCTCATTGATGAAGCCCGAACGCCGCTGATTATTTCCGGTCCGGTGGAGCAAACTGATCACCAGTTTGACGAACTTAATCCGTATGTTCGCCGCCTGGTGGAAGCGCAGAAAAAGTTAGTCGCTGGCTTTGTCCGGGAGGCAGAGGAATGGCTGGCAAAGCAGGATACCGATAAGGAAGCTTTGCAAAAGGCGGGTGTGGCTTTGCTGCGGGCGCACCGTGGTTTTCCGAAAAACAAACGCCTGATGAAATTGCTCCAGGATCCGGCGAATAAGCAGTTACTGCAGGATACGGAGCTGGAGTATTTGCGGGATAAAGGTATCCGGATGCAGGAGATCGATCGGGAGTTGTACTTTGCCATTGATGAGAAAAACCATCAAATCGACATTACGGACAAAGGGCGGGAATTTCTGGAGCGATTGGTCGGCGAAAAAGATATGTTTCTGCTCCCTGATTTGCCGACGGAAATGAGCCGCATTGAGGGAGATACCTCGCTCTCGGAAGAAGAAAAGCAGCGACAGAAAGAGGAGTTGCTGCGCATTTATTCGGAGCGGAGTGAGAAAATTCACACGGTGATTCAGTTGCTCAAAGCGTACTGTCTTTATGAGCGGGACGTGGAATATGTGGTGCAGGATGGCAAAATCAAGATTGTCGATGAGTTTACCGGTCGTATTCTGGAAGGACGGCGGTATTCGGAAGGGCTACACCAGGCAATTGAAGCGAAAGAGGGGGTGAAAGTTCAGCAGGATACCCAAACCTTGGCGACGATTACGATTCAAAATTACTTCCGGCTGTACAAGAAGCTGGCGGGAATGACCGGGACAGCGGAGACCGAAGCGGCGGAATTTTACGAAATCTATGGATTGGATGTAGTCGTCATCCCGACGCACAAACCGGTGATTCGGGAAGATAAAGACGACCTGATTTTCCGGACGAAGAAAGAGAAGTATCAGGCGGTTATTGAAGAGATTCAGCGCTTGTTGAAGCAGGGGCGAGCGGTCCTGGTGGGCACCACCAGTGTGGAGGTGTCTGAATTGCTAAGCAAAATGCTCCGTCGAGTGGGGATCAAGCACAATGTGTTGAATGCTAAACATCATCAGCGCGAAGCAGAAATCGTTGCCCAGGCGGGGCAGCCCGGTATGGTCACCATTGCCACGAATATGGCAGGGCGAGGAACGGATATTAAGCTGCATCCCAAAGTTCGAGAAGCCGGTGGTCTGGCTATTATCGGAACGGAACGGCACGAATCCCGCCGGATTGACCGCCAGTTGCGCGGACGGGCAGGTCGACAGGGTGATCCCGGTTCCTCACAGTTTTTCATTTCGCTGGAAGATGATTTGATGCGCCTGTTTGGCGGTGAGCGGATTGCTTCCATTATGCAGCGGATGAAGGTGCCGGAGGGAGAGCCTATTCAGCATAAAATGATCACCAAGTCGGTAGAGCGAGCGCAAAAGCGGGTCGAGGAAAATAATTTTGCAATTCGCAAACGCTTGCTGGAGTACGATGATGTGATGAATCAGCAGCGGGAAGTGATCTATCGACGCCGCCGAATGGCGCTGGAGGGGGAAAATCTGAAAGGGGAAATTTTTGAGTATATCGCCGAAATCGCTGAAGAGTTGTATGACACCTATCAGCAGGATGCGAATATCAATGCGGTGCGGCAGCAATTGCGGTCGTTGCTCCTGGCAGATCTGGAGATGACCGCTGAAGAGTTTGCTCAGATGGATCGTGAAGAGTTTGTACGCCGGGTTTTGCAGGTGGCGCAGGAGGCGTATGAGCGGAAAGAAAAGCTGCTGGGCTCTGATTTTATGCGGCAACTGGAGCGAGCAGCGGTGCTGATCACTATTGATGAGCAG
>JALWJX010000037.1 GCA_026996895.1 Candidatus Kapaibacterium sp. | reverse complement strand
GCAGTATCGGGCAGGGCAGAAGCAGGTGGGATTGGTAGCGGTGATGGTGGGAGGGGATGTAGATGGGGATGGGATTATCAATGCGAGGGATCGGGTAAAGAGTCGGAATGCGTTATTCAATGTTGGGTATGACAGCAATGACGTAACGCTGGATGGGGCGGTGAATGCGTCGGATCGAACGATGATTCGGAACAACGCGTTTTGGGTGACGCAGGTGCCGTAGGAGGTTCGTCAGAGCTGTCTTCCAGAGGGAGCGGGAATTTTAATGCCGGCTAAAGTCGGCGCTTCCAGTGGGACATCCGACATTGCTCCGAATTCTATGTCCCTGGAAGGGCGCAGCGGCGCTGCGCCCCTACCCTCGCACTTCGGTGTGCATTCTCTGTGGAAATCCGGCAAGCTTTACGTACCCGCCAGATAGTCGTGGATGTAGCGTTGCTGGTCGCGGGTGAGTTTGTCGATTCGGACACCCATCGTTTGAAGTTTGGTCTGGGCAATGAATTCATCCTGCTCCGGCGGAATAGAGATCACTTCCGGCGGTAGCCGCTTGCCCTGTTTGTCCAGTTCGACCAGGCGGATTTGCGACATAAACTGGTTGGCAAAGGACATATCCATCACTTCGGACGGATGTCCTTCAGCAGCCGCCAGATTGACCAGTCGCCCTTCTGCCAGCACGTAAATCTTTTTCCCGTTTTTGAGGCGGTACTCTTCGCAATTGGGACGGATCTGTCGTTTCGACTTCGTGAGTTGTTTCAGCTCTACCAGGTTGATTTCCACATCATAGTGGCCCGTGTTGCAGACAATCGCACCATCTTTCATTGACTGGAAGTGTCGTTTGCGAATCACATTGTTGACACCGGTAGCAGTGCAGAAAATGTCGCCGATTTTTGCTGCTTCGTCCATTGGTAGCACTCGAAATCCTTCCAGCAACGCTTTGAGCGCTGCGGTTGCTTTGACTTCTGTAACGATGACGTTTGCTCCCATTCCACGGGCGCGGATAGCAACGCCGCGACCGCAATGGCCAAATCCCGCTACGACGAAATTTTTTCCTGCTAACATCACCGACGTTGCCCGTAGAATCCCATCGATCGTGGATTGACCGGTGCCGTAAACATTGTCGAAGTCCCATTTGGTTTCCGCGTCATTGACAGCGATGACGGGAAAGAGCAGTTCGCCAGCATCGGCGCGAGCGCGTAGCCGCTTGATCCCCGTTGTGGTTTCTTCTGTCCCACCAATCACTGCTTCAGCAGCGTATTGGGGATAATGTTCGTGCAGTGTGTTGATCAAATCAGCGCCATCATCAAGGGTCAGATTGGGATGAAAATCCAGCGTCCGTTCGATGCACCAGTAGAAATCTTTGTGATTCCCGTGCCAGGCGAAGATAGGGATACCTTCGGCGGCTAAAGCGGCTGCTACTGCGTCGTTGGTGGATAGCGGATTACAGCCGGACCACGCAACTTTCGCACCGGCGGCAACAAAGGTGCGGACCAGAACCGCCGTTTCCTTTGTCACGTGGAGGCATCCTGCAATCGTGTATCCTTGCAAAGGCTTGGTTTTCCGGTAGCGTTCCCGCAGCTCCATCAAAACGGGCATGTGGGATTCCGCCCATTCAATGAGTTTGCGTCCTTCCTTCGCCAGAGAAAGGTCTCGCACGCAATACTTTCCGGGTTTGTAGTCCAGCTTGCCTTTTTCTTTGGGTGGTGGCGGCGTGAACTTTGCCGGGCGGATCCGGATGCTTTGTTTGGAAGTATTCTTCCCACGCGCTTGTTTCTGCTGCTGTTTCCGTTTCTGCTTTGCCATTCATCCTGTCCGTTTGTTTGACATTTGTATGGGGTTAGAGCAATGATCGGAAGAGATCCACCAGATCGAGTTGTTCCCACGGGAGGTCAGGTTTGCCGAAATGACCATAGACAGCCGTGGATCGGTAGAGTGGCTGACGTAAATGGAGGCGTTCGATGATTCCCCTGGGTGTCAGATCGATATTTGCTTGAATGAATGCAGCAATGTCCTTGTCGGGAATTGCTCCGGTACTGTAGGTATCCACGAAGATGGAGACCGGTTCAGCAACGCCGATAGCGTAGGCGATCTGGATTAAACATTCGGTTGCTAATCCAGCAGCAACGATGTTTTTCGCAAGGTGGCGCGCTGCGTACGCAGCTGACCGGTCAACTTTCGTGGGATCTTTGCCGGAGAACGCACCGCCGCCGTGCGGCGCTTTGCCACCGTAGGTGTCGACGATAATTTTCCGTCCCGTCAAACCGGTGTCTCCCTGGGGACCGCCGATGACAAATTTGCCTGTCGGGTTAATGAAGTATCGCGTCTGCTCATCCAGCAAGGATTCCGGGATTACTGTTCGAATGACGTGTTCAATCACATCGTTCCGAATCTGTTCCTGAGAAACCTCCGGTGCGTGCTGCGTTGAGACCACAACGGTATCGACTCGTTCAATGGTTCCGTCATCACTGTATTGGAGCGTTACCTGTGCCTTTGCATCGGGACGTAGATATGGCAGCACTGGATTGTCAGACTTGCGAATTGCTGCTAATCGCTGCATAATTTTGTGGGCGAACATAATGGCAGCCGGCATCAGTTCTTCGGTTTCCTGACAGGCATAGCCGAACATCATTCCCTGATCACCGGCGCCGCCGCGGTCAACCCCGAGTGCAATATCTGGCGATTGCCGGTTGACGACATTGATGACGGTGCAGGTTTGGTAATCAAATCCCAGTGAAGGGTCGGTATAGCCAATGTCGTGAATCACCGATCGAGCAATTTCGCCGATGTTCAGGTTGGCAGAAGTGCTGATCTCGCCTCCGATCAATACCATTCCGGTCGTTGCAAAGCATTCGCACGCAACACGGGCGTTGGGGTCCTGTTCCAGAGCAGCGTCCAGCACGGCATCGGAGATTTGATCGCAAATTTTATCCGGGTGTCCTTCCGAGACAGATTCTGAGGTAAAAAAGTAGCTCATTGGCTGCTATGATCGTTTTGTTCAACAGTGTTTGTAACAGTGCTATCAGCGCAGATATTCACAGAACCCTGAACGTTGCGGACCTGCGAGCGGTCGCCAATAACGGAATCAGCTAAAGTCGAATGTTCGATCCGAACATTGTTCCCGACAATCGTATTTTGTACGGTGCTATCGGCAATTGTTGAAGATGCTCCGATGGTCGCGTATGGACCGACGACAGCATTTTGGAGGGTAGCGGATGGATCGATCCAGACGGGAGGACGAATCTGGACATCTTTGGAAACCGGTGGTGGTGGCGGTGCGAAGCGGTCCAGCAACGTCCGGTTGGTTGCTAACCACATCGGCAGATTGCCGCAGTCGTACCATTCAGCCACGGGTAAGGGGCGGATGGTTTCTCCCTGTTCCAGCATCAGTTGCAGCGCATCCGTCAATTGATACTCACCCCGTGTCCGGGTATCTTGCTGGATCAGGGTGTCGAGCGCTTCCAGCAACCGTTGTGGTCGGGTGATGTAATAAATGCCGACGATTGCCAGGGATGAAGGTGGATGTTCGGGTTTTTCGACTACGTACTCGATGGTGCCATCATCGCGAAGTTTGACCACGCCAAAGCGGCGCGGATCATCGACGGATCGGACGCCTAAGAGGGAAGTGTCGGCAGTGGCAAATTGTTGCCACTCCACATCGGCGATCGTATCGCCCAGAATGATGAGCAATGGTTCGTCCGGGTGCAAATGGGATCGGGCAACCCACACCGAATGTCCCAGTCCCTGCTGCTCTGGTTGTTCCACAAAGTGCAGCGGCAGATGGGAATAGGTTTTTTGCATATCCTCCCGAATGGCGTCGCCCAAGTAACCAACAACCAGAATCAACCGGGAGATGGGAAGATCGGCGATACGGTCAATGATATGGTGAAGCAACGGCTTACCAGCAACTGGCAACAAACTCTTTGGCGTAACATACGTGTGAGGACGTAATCGCGTTCCTTTGCCAGCCGCGGGGATCAATACCTGCACTTTATGCGTTCCTTTTGTGACTGAAGCTGCTGAACAGAAAACTACAAATCTACGATTTTTGCGCCAAAGAAGTGCATTTCGATTTCTGGTGCGTTCTTAGGGCAAAGAGATGGAGCCGTCAGGAAAGTCAGGAAGCGGGCGAAGCAGTAAAATCGTGGAGCGGGATACCCCAGTGAAATTCAGGATCCACGGGAAAGTAGCGATCGATCAATCGGGGAGAGCGGATCAGATAGAAGGAGCGGAAGGTGGTGTGAGCGTGATTGGAAATTACCGGAAGCGAAACGACAGGTGCATCAAGATGGATGTTGGGGAAATCGAGCAGTGTGTGCAGAATCGGAGTCGGAAGACGTACCGGGCAGCGGCAAAGACGGAGGCATCCGGCTGGTACGGTAGCAACCAACCGGCGCAGTATGGGCAATAACGACGGATTGGTTAGATACCAGAAAAAATTTGCTACGGTTGCAGAAGCGAAGGGCAAATGGATGATTCCGTACCGTAGAGTGGCAGGATCAACCGGTTGTTCCGCCACTTTGCATAGCCAGTGATAGAGGAGACCAGGAGGAGGAAAAAAATCCTCCTGTTTCCATCGAGGAGTCCAAAAAGGGTGGCGGGGTGATACACTCCAGGTGACCCGTATCAGTTCCATCCACTCACTGACAGTCGTTGCTACTGCCTCGCAAAGATAGAAATTTGGGGGAGAATAGCGGTACGGCAATGAATGAGCGCAGGTATTGCTGTATTCTATCGTAAAGCGCTCCTATTGCCAGTGAGCACAGTGTTCCTGTCGATATGCCCGATTACCAGTCCCGGTGCCTGTATCAGCGACAGCGGTATCTCCGTTATTCCTGCTCTTGCGTAGCAATGGATAGTGCGGTGGGTAGATAGGCGAGGAGCAGGAATGATTGTATTGCATAGTTGCCATCACCGGCTGGATTCTTAATTTTGTAGTTTGGTTGGAACCTTAGAAATGAAAGGAGCTGGAACGATGAACGTGCGTGTGGAGTACGATTCTCTGGGTGCAGTGGAAGTGCCGGCTGATCGGTATTATGGAGCGCAGACTGCCCGATCCCTTCAGCATTTTTCGATCGGTAAGGAACAGATGCCGCTGGAAGTGGTGTATGCTTTAGCCATTGTGAAAAAGGCGGCAGCGATCGTGAATGCTGATCTGGGTCTGCTGCCGGAATTCAAACGGGATTTGATTGTGCAGGTAGCAGATGAAATCCTGGCTGGTAAGCTGGATGAGCATTTCCCGCTGTACGTCTGGCAGACGGGATCTGGAACACAGACCAATATGAATGTGAATGAGGTCATTGCGAATCGTGCGATTGAGATTGCAGGGGGACAACTGGGGAGTAAGAATCCGATCCATCCGAACGATGATGTGAACAAGTCGCAGAGTTCTAATGATGTTTTCCCAACAGCAATGCACATTGCAGCCGTGCAGCAGATACACGAGAAATTACTGCCGGCAGTGACAGCATTGCGAGATACGCTGGCGCAGAAGTCGGAGGAATTCAAGGACATCATCAAAATTGGTAGAACACACTTGATGGATGCCACGCCGTTGACCTTAGGTCAGGAATTCTCTGGATATGTGCAGCAGCTTACTCTGGCGCTGGAACGCATTGATCAGGGATTGAAGCGGCTTTATGATCTGGCGATTGGCGGGACAGCGGTTGGAACCGGTCTGAATACGCATCCGGAATGGGCAGAGCGCGTTGCAGCGAAAATTGCTGAATTGACCGGGTATTCTTTTCGCAGTGCCCCCAACAAATTTGAAGCCTTAGCTGCCCACGACGCCCTGGTCTTTGCCCACGGCGCTTTGAAGACCTTAGCAGCGTCGTTGATGAAAATTGCCAATGATATTCGATGGATGGCTTCCGGTCCGCGGTGCGGGTTGGCGGAGATCTTTATTCCTGCTAACGAACCGGGGTCCTCTATTATGCCGGGTAAAGTCAATCCAACGCAGTCGGAAGCAATGACGATGGTGTGTGCACAGGTTTTTGGCAATGATGCAACGATCAACTTTGCCGGGAGTTCCGGAAACTTTGAGCTCAATGTGTTCAAGCCGGTGATCATTTACAATTTCCTGCAAAGCGTGTGGATTCTCGCCGATGCCTGCCAGTCGTTCAATAAGTACTGTGCTGTCGGTATTCGTCCAAACGTGGAGCGGCTGAAGTTTTATGTGGAAAATAGCCTGATGCTGGTGACAGCGTTGAACCCGTACATTGGCTACGATAATGCTGCGAAGATCGCAAAGTATGCGTATGAAAAGAATTTGTCGTTGAAACAGGCGGCGATTGAGCTGGGAATTTTGACCGCAGAAGAATTTGACCGAATCGTCCGTCCCGAAAAAATGATTGGTCCGAATATTGAGTCTCCCAAAGAAAAGTCCGCACCGTAGGAATGGAACAACAACAGTGGTCCATCCAGAAAGCCATTGAGCTGTACAACATTGAAGGATGGGGGCAGGGGTATTTTAGCGTGAATGATCGGGGCAATGTCGTTGTGCGGCCACGGCGGGATGCTACGGTGGAAATTGATTTGCTGGCATTAGTGCATCAGCTTCTGGAACAGGATGTACATCCGCCGGTATTGCTCCGCTTTTCGGATATCATCGGTGATCGTATTGAGCAACTGGGGCGAGCGTTTGAACAGGCGTCGGCGGAGACAGGATATCAGGGAGAATTTTTTGCTGTTTATCCCATCAAGGTGAATCAGCAACGGGAAGTGGTGGAGGAAGTGTTGCGGTATGGATCGAAGCGCAAAATTGGACTGGAAGCTGGATCGAAGCCGGAGTTGCACGCGGTTTTAGCCATTCTGGATGATCCCAATGCCCTGGTGGTTTGCAATGGATACAAAGATCACGATTTTATCGAGCTGGCGTTGCTGGCGCGCAAGATGGAGCGTCAGGTGTTTATTGTGATCGAGAAGTTGAACGAACTCCAGTTGATTCGGGACATTGCGCAGCACCATCAGGTCAAGCCGCAACTGGGGATTCGTATTAAACTCAGCACTGCTGGAAGCGGTCGATGGGCGCACTCCGGTGGGGATAAGAGCAAGTTCGGCTTAAATGCGACGGAGCTTTTGCAGGCGTTACAGTTCGCTCAGCAGCACGGCTGGCTGGAACATATCCGGATGATCCATTTTCACCTGGGTAGCCAGATTACCAACATCCACACGATCAAAGCGGCACTTCGTGAGATGGCTTCCTTCTATGTTCAGTTGCGGCAGTATGGCTGCAATATCGAGTATGTGAATGTTGGCGGCGGGTTGGGGGTCGATTACGATGGCACGCATTCCTCTCATCCCAGTAGTGTGAACTATACGTTGCAGGAATATGCGGATGACATCATTTACACGCTCCACGAACTGTGTGAAAAACACCAGCTTCCTCATCCGAATGTGGTCACCGAATCCGGGCGGGCGATGACGGCTCACCACTCAGTGCTGGTGGTGAATGTGATGGAGTCCACGACCTTCCCGGTGTGGGAGGAATCGATGACGTTGCGTCAGGAAGATCATCCGCTGCTCCATTCGCTTTACGATACATACATCCACTTGGAGCCACGGAATATTCGGGAATCGTGGCACGATGCATTGCAGTTGAAGCGGGAGATGCTCAGCCTGTTTACATTGGGGATGCTCGATCTGCGAACGCGGGCTTTAGCCGAAAGCCTGTTCTGGAGCATTGCCCGAAAGGTGGATCTGCTGTCCCAACAACATCCCTTGCCGCACTGGCAGGAAGAATTTGATGAGTTGCGGGAAGAGTTGACGGCAAAATATTTTTGCAATTTTTCCATTTTCCAGTCGTTGCCTGATGCGTGGGCGATCGACCATCTTTTTCCGGTGGTGCCAATCCACCGATTGAATGAGCCGCCCACTGTAGCAGCAATGCTGGAGGATATTACCTGTGATTCCGATGGGCGATTGGATCAATTTATCCAGGGGTTCCGCCACACACCGTACATCCGGCTCCATCCGCTGCGGCGGGGAGAACCGTACTTTTTGGGTATTTTTTTAGTCGGTGCCTACCAGGAAATTCTGGGTGATTTGCACAATTTGTTTGGCGATACGAACATTGTGCACATTATGATTCAGGATGGTCAGCCCGTTGTGGAGCAGATTCTGGATGGAGAAACCGTCGCGGACGTGCTGGAGTACGTGGAGTTTAATCCCAAAGCGCTGGCGCGCAAGGTGGAACGCTGGGTGCACCAATCGATCCAGGCAGGGAAGATTTCTGAAGCACAGGGTCGGGAGTTTCTGGCGATCTACCGATCCGGACTTCATAGTTACACGTATTTGCAGCAACTTCGGATGCCGGACGTCCCGGCGCTTTCAGTCGATGGACAGGCGCACGAAGTGAAATCGGCAGAAACATAGGTTTTCGTAGAGGGGTCTTCCTTACCACCCTGGCAGGGGACATTCTGTGGAGACCGTATCGGTTTTTTAAGATTGCTGGTATTGCCGAAAAAATTCTACTATGGATTCCTGAAACTGGTGGTTTGGCGAAAGAGATGCTTCCTCGGGGAGGTTGAATACGGCGCGCAGGCGAAACTTGTTCACAAATGTTAGGTGGGCGTTGTACTTGTCCGATAAGCAGCGCAGGGTGAGAAGAGAGTTCAGAGCAGCCGATAGCGGTTGTCAGCAAATTCGACAAAGAAGGTACGCATTTGGAAATTCAGCCAAAATTTGCTACATTTGAATTACCGCAGATTTGTCGAAAAAATCAGAGGAACACCCCGATGAAAGCTGTGATTTTAGAGATGAATCCGCAGACGCCACAACCCACGAAATTACGTCGCGCTGTTGAAGCTCTTCAGGCAGGCGGCATTGTTGCCATTCCGACCGATACGGTTTACGCTCTGGCTACCCGCTTACAAAACAAAGCGGGCATTGAACGCATTCGGAAGTACCGAAAAATGAGCGAGGAAAAGTATATGACATTCCTGATCGAGTCTTTGACACCGATCGCTGAGTATGCCCACGTATCGAATGCGGCGTTTAAGCTCATCCGCCAGCTAATCCCCGGATCGTATACCTTTATTTTGCCAGCGACGAAAGCGGTACCAAAGCAGGCGATGCATCCGCGGCGGCACACGGTGGGAATCCGCATCCCTGATGAGCCAGTAACGCTGGCTTTGCTGCGAGAATTGGGGGAGCCGCTGCTGTCGATTTCCGCTTTTGCTCAGGATGTGGTTTTTGATTCTTTTGAGGATTTGATTCGGGAGTTACAAGCCGTTGCGGATGTTATTCTCAAAGTTCCCAACTTTTCATTGGGCGAACCTTCCACCGTGCTGGATCTGACCGCTGAACCCTTCACCATTGTTCGAGAAGGGGCGGGGATGGAAGAACTGGAAGGTTTTCTACTGGAATCCTGACGCTGGGAACATTGCTGGGGCGCAACTTTTCGTCCGTTTGAGCGTTTAACTGCGAGCGCAGAGTGCAATAGTGAAGGGAAACCCGATGGAGCAGCAGGGATATCAGCCGCCACCACCGCCTGCGTATATGCAGCAGCGGCGTTCCTCGCGGTGGTGGATTCCGATTTTGATCATTGGCATTATTATCGCCGTCATTCTCATTGTGCTTGTTGGTGGAATTGCGCTGACGATTTCTGCTTTTGAAAAATCGCCGGTTGTGATCCGGTCTAATACGATCCTGTGGCTGGATGCCCGGGGAATCGTGCGGGAGCGTGCACCAGAGTCTCCCCTGTCGATTTTCACCGAGCCGGTTGCACCAACGCATTTTGAAATTCTGCAGGCAATTCGAGTTGCCAGAGAGGATCCGAATATCGCTGCCATTGCCTTCGAAGCGTCACAATTGCGAGCCGGGTGGGTCAAAACTTCTGAGATCATCACTGCGCTGGATTCTTTTCGCACCGCCGGGAAGCCAGTCTATGCTTTTCTGGAATTCGGCAACGAACGAGATTACTACCTGGCTTCCGTTGCAGATTCCATTTTTATGCCCGCTCACGGTATCCTGGAGTGGAACGGATTTGCGATCGTGTCGCTGTTTTTCAAAAAGGCGTTGTCGAAGCTGGGCGTTCAGTTTCACGTCGAAGCGCTGGAGGAATACAAGTCTGCGGGCGAAAGTTTTTCACGAACCAATTTTAGCCCAGCAGCGCGCGAGGAATACGCTGCTGTTTTGCAAACCATTGAGGATCGTTTTGTGGCAACGGTGAGTCGATACCGCCATTTGCCACCGGATACAATTCGTGCTTTGCTCCATTCGGGGGTTTATTCGCCCACCGAATTTCGGCGCTATGGGCTGGTCGATAGCCTGATGACGTACAGCCAGTTCGTGGACTTTTTGCGAAAGCGGGTCATTGGTGATACCCTTGAAGAAGAAGGAGTGGTAAAGGTCGAAGTTGGTGTTTCGGTCAATGGCAGCAAAATTGAAGTTCGGAACAAGCTCCGAAAAATTTCCGTTATGAAATACCTTTCCAGCACCTCTTTTCTGAAAGCAAAAGAGCGGATGGAGTCGACGCGCAAGACCATTGCTGTCATCGTTGCATCCGGGAGTATTGTTCCCAAAAGTCAGAAGGAATTACGAGAACCTTCGGTCATTGCGGAGCGAGATTATGTGGAGTATCTGGAGCGAGTTGCGAGGGATACAACCATCGCCGGTGTGCTCTTGCGCATCGATAGTCCGGGTGGCTCTGCTTCCGCGTCCGATGGGATCTGGAGCGCGATTCAGAAAGTGCGAGCCCGCAAGCCGATTTATGCAGTGCTGAGCGATCTGGCTGCATCCGGTGGATACTACATTGCCAGCGGTTGCGATACGATTATCGCGCATCCTCTAACGTTGACTGGTTCGATCGGCGTGATCATCATTTATCCTTCCTTAGCGCAGATGTTTCAGAAGCTGGGCATTACCGTGGATTCCATTGCAACATCTCCCACGGCCGTGGATCTGCTTACCTTTCTTCCACTGGAAGATCGGGAGAAGCGCATATTACGTCGGCTGGCAACCGAGAGCTATCAGACCTTTCTTCAGCGTGTTGCCAGCGGGCGCCGGCTGTCGCTGGATACTGTGCGGGCGTTAGCAAAGGGCAGAGTATGGACTGGTGATACGGCTGTGACCTTAGGCTTGGCGGACGTTGTCGGCGATTTTGATACAGCCGTTCGTTTGATGAAAGCCCGCCTGGGTATCCCTGATAGTGAGCAGGTGCGCCTCCGCTTTTATCCCCGGCATAAGGACCCGCTGGAGCGCCTCTTAGAGCTGTTCTTCCAGGACTGGCTGGCGGGTGTTTCCGCCCGTGCTGAACCAGCGATGCTCTCCCAATGGCTGACATTCGCACCCCCTGCGCTTCGTACCTCAATGCTGCATTTGTGGCATCTGTTCCAGTGTGCCTCCTCAGGAGAGTATGTTTTGACAGCACAACCGTGGATCGTTGATGTCCAATAGGGTGCTACCGGTGCACTGTTCACCGGTGATCTTCGTTCAGGAATGTTCTTTTGACAGCATTCTGCAAAGTTCAAGCAAGGGGTGAGATGTGGGTGCTACTCTGGGTTGTGCTGGGATTCTTGCCGCTCTACGGTCAGTCAGGATCGATGAATCCTTTTTCTAATGCTGCATTTGTTCCGGATATTTCTTTCATTGCCAGTAGTTCATACGTGTGGAGAGACGTGTCGGACGAGCGGTATCACCAGTTGGAAGTTCCGGGCTTTTTTTGTCAATGTTTCTTGCCGGGAGAAGTCCAGGGAGAGTTGCATCGCGATGCTGGTTTCAATTTTAATTACGGAGAGCTTAATTTGTACGCAGCAGTCGATCCGTATTTCGATCTTTCTGCGACCATCTCCTTCCATCCAGAAGGAGCAGCACTGGAAGAAGCCTATGTCAAAACTCGGGGGCTTCCCGGAGGGTTTCAGTTGAAAATTGGTCGATTTCGTAGCGCTTTCGGTCGGCTCAACGCGCAACATTTGCACGTGCAGGAGTTTTCTCGCCCTCCCTTACCATACCAGTTGTTTTTGGGAGAAGAAGGGCTGAGCGAAACTGGCATTCATCTGGATTGGGTTGCTCCAACAGATTTCTACCTGCTCTTTGTGCTGGAACTTCTGGAGGGGACCAATCCTTTTAGTTTTGGCAATGAAGGTTTTCAGATAGGAACGTCTGAGGTTCGCTCCGCTTCTGCTCCCGGACTCTGGGTAGGGACGGTCAAAACCTCCGTTGACATTGGTGATCTCTCTTTGCTGACGGGCGTTTCCTATGCCCGTGGTTCCACTCGTGCTGTTGCTCCGGACGAGGTAATACCTGTGGGAATAAGCGGGGTAACAAATTTGTGGGGGATAGAGCTCACAGCAAAATACTTTCTGGATTCCTACCGATGGGTTGCGCTCCAGAGCGAATATCTGGTGCGGATGCAACGGGGCACGCGATACACAGCGCAGGATACACTGAGCGTTCAACAGCCGTTTTCCCGGTCTCAGGGAGGATTGTATGCACAATTGGTGTGGCGCTTTCATCGACGATGGGCAGCGGGGATTCAGTATAACGTCCTATTGCAAAACACAGTGGAGCTGGCGTCGCAGTCGCTGCCACTGCCGTCAGATTTGAGTTCGTACCGGCTAATGCTTGAATACGATCCTTCGGAGTATTCACGTTTCCGCCTCCAGGGAGAATGGGATCGGTCTGGATTCTGGGAACAGCGGCGGCAGCCAGTGTGGCAGGTTTTGCTGGAAGCAATTTTTGCTATCGGTGCTCACGGCGCCCATCCATTTTGAGCGTGGAGCTCAGCACTGGCTGTCCGGTATGAGAGCAGCGCGAGAGCAGCATCAGCAAGGGAAGTGTAGCAAGAAAGGAAAGCAACAATGCAGCGTTTTTTCGTAGCATTCTGGATCGCTGGAGTTATTACAGCCACGGTGGTGGCTGCCCCTTTGCGGGTGGTCGTCAGCTATCCGTGGATTCGGAGTCTGGTGGAAGAAATCGCAGATGATCAGGTTTCTCTGTACACACTGGCGAAGGGGAGCGAGGATCCGCATTTTGTTGTGCCAAAGCCTTCCCACATTGCGAAGCTCCGGAAAGCCGATTTGCTGATCATTCAAGGGGCTTCGCTGGAAATAGGGTTTCTTCCACCGCTGGTGCGGCAGGCAAATAATCCTGTCATTTTTCCGGGCAACCGCGGCTTTTTAGACCTCTCGACGGCTGTGTCGCTCATAGAGCAGCCACAGGCAGTTTCTCGAGCAGCAGGGGATGTCCATCCGCAGGGGCATCCACACTACCATCTGGATCCTCACAATATTCCGGTCCTGGCACGCACGATCGAAACGAAATTGTGCGATCTGGATCCCGATCATTGTCCCCTGTATCGCAAGCGTCTGGAGGACTTCCTTCGCCGATGGCAGGCGAAATTGCAGCAGTGGGATCAGCAATGTGCTTCGTTGAAGGGCGCGAAAGTGGTGACCTACCACAAACTGTACGACTATTTCCTTCGACGGTATGGAATGCAGTTGGTGGGAACCTTAGAACCATTGCCCGGCATTTCACCCAGTGCAAAGCATTTGATCCAGTTGATTCAGCAAATGCGGGCAGCAAAAGTTCGGTGGATTTTGCAGGATGTGTACCACGAACAGAAGACTGCTCGCTACGTTGCATCGAAAACGCAGGCAACAGTCAAAGTTCTGCCCCACGATGTTGGGGCTTTGCCTACCATTCATTCCATTTTCGATCTGTTTGACTACATCGTCAAACAACTAACGGTGCAGCCCTGATGGATATTCTGCTGGATCCCATCTTGCTCTCGCTGGTGCTCCTGGGAATCCACGCTTACTTTGGTCGGGAAATTATCCATCGAGGCATCATTTTTACGGATATTGCGCTGGGACAATTTGCAGCGCTGGGACTGGCAATGGCGCTACTCTTCAACCTGGAAAATTTCTCCTATGAATTTGCTGTTGCTGCAACGCTGGGAGGAGCGCTGCTTATCTACCTTGCTGAATTCCAGAAGCGTTTTCAAGAAGCCTTTATTGGTCTTGCCTATGCTTTCGCTGCTGCGCTGGCTTTCCTCTTGCTGTCGAAATCAGCGCAGGGTGCAGAACATTTTTTATCCTTAACCGCTGCGGATATTCTCTTTGTGCCCCGGCAGGATATTATCCATACGGCGATTTTTTATGCGGTGATTGCCATACTGATCTACTTTCGGGAGCGGTACCTGCGAAATAGGTGGCGTGAGCTGGGTTTTTACCTTCTGTTTGCCCTGACCGTTTCCAGCTCTGTGAAGCTGGCTGGTGTTTTTGTGATCTTTGCAATTCTTCTGGCTCCAGCACTGGTAAGCCACCTGTTGCGTAGAGGGTTGATTTTTGCGTGGGTGTATGGAGCAGCGATCAATGTGGCTGGAATCGTTGCTTCTTACTACTGGGATTTTCCAACGGGGTTTACCTTAGTGTTTTTCCAATCGGCTGCTGCACTGATAGTCTTTTTGATCCTTGCCTTTGCCCGGAGGTCGGCAGGAGAGAAGCGGTGAGCGTGGCATACGGGGCTTCATTCTTGCAATGCCGCTCGGAGATACTGTCCGGTCAGGCTGCGGGGATTGCTGGCGATGTCCTCCGGTGTTCCAACAGCGACCACATCTCCGCCTTTGTCACCACCTTCCGGTCCCAGATCGATGATCCAATCGGCAGTCTTGATCACATCCAGATTGTGTTCGATGACGATGACCGTGTTGCCACGATCGACCAGTTGATGGAGGAAATGGAGCAGAATCCGAATGTCTTCGAAATGCAAGCCGGTCGTGGGTTCATCCAGAATGTAAAGGGTCTTGCCCGTTGCGACCTTGGTAAGCTCAGCAGCTAATTTTACCCGCTGCGCTTCACCGCCTGAAAGCGTAGGCGCTGGCTGTCCCAGACGAAGATAGCCCAGCCCAATGTCTTCCAGCACCTGCAGGTAGCGGCGGATGGCAGGGATGTCCTGAAACAGCGTTCGTGCTTCCGTGATGGTCATCTCTAACACGTCGGCGATGGAATAGCCCTGATACCGGACCTGCAACGTTTCGGTATTGTACCGTTTGCCATCGCAGAATTCGCAGGGCACGGTCACGCTGGGCAGAAAGTGCATTTCAATGGTTTTTACGCCCATTCCCTGACAGGGTTCACATCGTCCGCCACGAACATTGAAGGAAAAGCGGGAGGGAGTGAATCCCCGGACCCGCGCCTCAGGAAGCTGCGCAAAGAGTTTGCGGATCTCGGTGAAAACACCTGTGTACGTTGCTGGATTCGATCGAGTTGTGCGACCAATCGGCGATTGGTCGATGACTACAACTTTGTTGAGATGCTCCAGTCCTTCAATTGACTGGTAAGGCAGCGGAAGCATCTGTGCTCTGTGGAAACGGCGTGCCAGAATGGGGTGCAGTGTATCGTTGATCAGCGTTGACTTTCCCGATCCACTTTTGCCCGTGACACAGATGAAGCATCCCAGCGGGAATTCCACCGTAATGTTCCGAAGGTTATTCCCCGATGCGCCGATCAAGCGAAGCTTTTTGCCATTGCCAGTTCGCCGTTGTTTGGGCAGCGGAATTTTTCGTTTGTGTTGCAAATACTGCAGGGTCAGCGACTTTCCATTTCGCCTGCTCAACGATTGCCGGAGCGTTCCGGCGTAGAGAATTTCTCCACCCTGGACGCCTGCACCCGGACCCAGATCGATCAGGTAATCAGCCGCTTCGATCGTGTCCCGATCGTGTTCAACAACGATGCTCGTGTTGCCCAGATCCCGCAGGGATTTGAGCGCTTGAATCAATCGGCGATTGTCCGATGGATGGAGTCCGATGCTGGGTTCGTCCAGCACATAAAGCACGCCGACCAGTTGTGCGCCAATTTGGGCGGCTAAGCGGATCCGCTGTGCCTCGCCACCAGAGAGAGTATTTGCGGGTCGGTCCAGTGAAAGGTATCCAAGGCCGATGTCAACCAGAAAGCCCAATCGTTCAACGATTTCTTTCAGCACAATTCCAGCAATTTTTTGTTCCCGCTGTGATAGTTGCACCTGTTGCAGAAACTGGAGCGCGGTTTCAATGTTCATTGCGGCAATGTCCGCAATGGATTTGCCAGCGATGCGGACTGCCAGACTTTCAGGGCGGAGGCGCTGCCCGCGACAAACGGGACACGGTAGTGTTGCCATAAAGCGTTCGTATCGTCGCAGCCTGGGAGTGGATTCGGTCCGCTGATATTCTTCCAGAAAGATCTGAAGCAACCCAGGGAAGCGCACCGCGTATGGTCGTTGATCGAACGGGAGTTTTACCGAGTATTCCTGGTCTGTGCCATAGAGTAAAATGTGGCGGTGTTCTTCGGAAAGCTGACGATAGGGAGTTGATAGATCAATCTGATGTTCCGCTGCCACGGCGTCTATTAAGCGCCACAGCCACGTGCGCCGCTTTTTTCCCAGAAGTTCGATCGCGCCGTCCGCCAGGGATTTGTCCGGTGCTGTGACAACCAGTTCAGGATGAAACTGCCGCCGGATGCCCAATCCTTCGCATTCCGGACAGGCGCCTCGTGGGGAATTGAAGGAAAAGTGGTGCGGTGCTAAGGGTTCATACGAGCGTTGACAGATGGGACAGGCAAGATGCAAATTCAGCCATTGCTCCTCCCATCGCTGCTGCTGTTCATCGTACCACAGCACAATAACACTACCTTTGCCCCAATCCAAAGCCAGATGTAAAGAATCCACGATGCGGCGGTGCAAAGCGGGGCGGATGGTCAGGCGATCAACGACCAGTTCGATGTTGTGGATTTTATATCGACTGACCTCATACCCTTCTTCCAGCTCTGCAATGGTGCCATCGACCCGGACTTTGGTAAAACCAGCTTTTCGCAGTTGTTCAAACAGAGCGCGATAGTGCCCTTTGCGCCCCCGGACCAGCGGTGCCAGAATTTGCACCTTCGTGCCTTCCGGGAGTGCCATTACGGTCTGCACCATTTCTTCCTCGTTCAGCGCTTCCACCGCAACGTCGGGATGATCGACGCAGAACTGCGTTCCGATTTTCGCAAACAGCAGTCGCAAGTAGTCGTAGATTTCAGTGATCGTTCCCACCGTGGATCGGGGATTGGTACCTGCTGTTTTTTGATCGATGGCGATGGCGGGGGATAATCCTTCGATGAAATCCACATCGGGCTTTTCTAAGATGCCAAGAAACTGTCGCGCATACGGTGATAGGCACTCCACATAGCGGCGCTTGCCTTCAACATAGAGCGTGTCAAATGCCAGTGAGGATTTACCGGAACCTGAAACACCACTAATAACGACCAGTTTTTCTCGAGGGATTTCCAGACTAATGTTTTTTAAGTTGTGCTCTCGTGCGCCCCGGACGACAATGTGGGTGTATTCGCCCGCTGGTGCCCCCAGCCCACCATTACCATCTGGAATCCACCAGCTCTGCGTGTTCTTCTTTTTCCGTCCCATCGTTGTGTGGATATCTCCCGATCGTGCTGTAATTTGCGAATTTGAAAAGTTCTGGAAGCAAACAGGAACAAACAAAACTCAGTGACGAATGAAGCTTCTGGATTTGCGCAGTGATACGGTGACAAAGCCAACTGCTGCGATGCGGAATGCGATTGCAGCGGCTGCGGTTGGTGATGATGTCTATGGGGAAGATCCAACGGTGCAGCAGTTAGAACAGCGAATGTGTGAGCTGTTTGAGAAAGAAGCGGCACTGTTTGTACCCACAGGGGTAATGGGAAATCAACTGTGCCTTAAGGCACAAACGCAACCGGGGGATGAAGTCATTGTTGACAGTGAGTCGCATATTTTCCACTATGAAACAGCAGCTCCGGCGGTGCTTTCGGGATTGCAGTTATACCCATTGCCCAGTCAACGAGGAGTGTGGAGTGAAGAGATGCTGCGCCGGGCTATTCGCTCCAGCGCATATTATTTGCCGCCAACCCGTGGCATTTGTCTGGAGCAAACGCATAATCGGTATGGCGGTGCAGTGTTGCCATTGGAATTCTTTGAGATGGTGCGGGCTGTAGCAGATGAGCATCACCTCTTTGTCCATTGCGATGGCGCGCGGATCTGGAATGCCAGCGTTGCAACTGGCATCCCGGTTTCCCATTATGCCCGCTACTGTGATTCTCTCTCTGTGTGCTTCTCCAAAGGATTGGGTGCACCGATTGGCTCGATGCTGTTGGGATCAAAAGCGATGGTGCAACGGGCGCATAAGTGGCGGAAGGTGTGGGGCGGCGGAATGCGGCAGGTGGGTATCTTAGCCGCTGCTGCCCTGTATGCACTGGAGCACCACATTGAGCGGTTGAAACAGGATCACCACAATGCGAAACGCTTTGCTGAGCAGATTCGCCAGTTGCCGGGAATTTCTGTGGATCCAGATCACGTGGAGACGAACATTGTGGTGTTCCACCTGGCACCGTTTCTCCAGCCTGCTGCTACATTTGTTGCACGGTGTCGGGAGATGGGCGTGTTGTTCAATGCACTTCGGGAAGATGCCATTCGGGCGGTCTTCCATCTGGATGTTGCCGCCAGTGATGTGGAAGATGCTGTGGATAGAATAAAGCAGGTCATTGAGCAATGGAACGATCGAAAGGAGTCACAATGAAAGGAATGTTGTGGGTCATCGGGATATTGCTGGGCTGGCTGCCGTTGATCAGCAGTGCACAGTCACACCAGATGTCACCGGCAACACCATCGACATCCGGATCGCAGGCACAGCACCAGCCTGATACTGTGCACTTTTCTCTGCCGCAGTTTGCTGGCACGATGGGTTCTGCCAATGCTTTTTTAGCGTACACTAATGTTGTGCTCGTTGGCGATGCCTATATGGCGGGATTACAGCCGGATTCCATAGCCATTGCTTTGTTGACTGGAACGGAGAATCTGGTGGAAATGGTGCAACAATCGCTCCAGCAGCTTCGCAGCAGCGCGACGATTTCAGCCCAGAGCCGGTTGGTCATTGGCGAAATGGAACTCATTTTCAACGGTGTACAGGAAATGATTCGGGAGTTGAAGCGCTTTATCGATCAGGGTGACGTTGATCGAAAGCTGTTTGATCGCTATGAAGCTGCCCGTGCTGCCACGTGGAAGCGATTGTCCCGATTTCTGGGATTGCAGTAATAGCAGGACAGCTATGGCGTGAACACCAAAATTCGTATCTTTGAATTTTGCAGCAAATCCCTGGTAAGGCAGGAACAAAGCAGGAGTACCAGTGCAAAGGCGGTTTCGAATCACACGTTCAATCATCCCGAACGTTTTTACCCTGATGAATCTGTTCAGCGGGTTCAACGCCATTGTGCAGATCAGCGCCGGTCATTACTGGGCAGCCGCAGGGTTTATTGTCTTAGCCGCTGTGTTCGATATGCTGGATGGAATGGTTGCCCGCTTGATTAAAGCTACCAGTGAGCTGGGAGTAGAACTGGATTCACTCTGCGATGCCGTTTCGTTTGGCGTTGCCCCTTCGTTTCTGATCTATCACGCATACTTTGCTCAGTTTCAAGCCTGGGGCGTGGTGGTTTCGGCGCTGCCAGCCTTAGCAGGAGTGTTCCGACTTGCCCGGTTTAATGTCCAGTTGACCGATTTTGAGGATAAGCGGTACTTTGTTGGGATGCCCATTCCCTCTGCGGCTTTAACACTGCTGGCGTATGTCCTGTTTTACGATCAGGCAGGACTTATTCCCGATCCCTGGCGTACGGCTGCATTCCTTGCCGTCACCGCCATTCTGTCAGCTTTGATGGCAAGTACCATTCGCTTTTTCAGTATCCCGAAGCTTTCAAAGCAGGGAATACGCGAATATCCCTTCCGCTTTGCCTTCCTTGTCTTTGGTACGATCGTGGTCATTGTGTCCAAAGGAGTGTTGTTGTTTCCGGTGATGGTGCTCTATATCCTTGCCTCAGTCATTCGTCATACCATTGACCGGCTGCGGCGGTGGAAAGAGTTAGACGACGAAGAAGTTGCCGGTCCCTTCGATTTGTAGAAGCAATCGCTGGATAAAAGCATGCAACAGTTTGCCGCTTCTGTTATTGTTACCTTGCGCCAGAATATTGCTGATGTACAGGGGAAAACCATTGAAGATGGGTTGCATTCCCTGGGATTTGCTCAGATTCGAAATGTGCGCGTTGGCAAATTCTTTCACTTTTCTGTGCAGGCGGCTTCTGAAGAAGAAGCCCGGCAGATCGTGGAGCAAGCCTGCGTTAAACTTTTGGCAAATCCTGTGATCGAAGACTTTTCTATTTCCCTGACACCGGAAGAGGCAGAAGTGAGTGAGCAATGAAATATGGAGTGGTCATCTTTCCCGGTTCCAACTGCGATCGGGATACGCTGTATGCCATTGAGCACGTAATGGGCGAAGCGGTAGTGCCGTTGTGGCATAAGGATCGTGTTCTTCCCTCCGATCTGGATTGTATCATTCTGCCCGGCGGGTTTTCCTATGGCGATTATTTACGTCCCGGTGCCATTGCCCGATTTTCTCCCATTATGCAGGAAGTCAAGCGGTTCGCCGATCGCGGTGGCTATGTCCTGGGCATCTGTAACGGATTCCAGATTTTGACCGAGGCGCAATTGCTGCCGGGAGCATTACTTCAGAATGCATCGCTGCGCTTTATCTGCCGCTCTGTTTTTCTGCGCGTTGAGACAGTAGACTCTCCGTTTACGGCGGCGGCGACCACTGGACAGGTGCTCCGTATTCCCATTGCACACGCCGATGGGCGGTATTATATCGATCCGGATGGGCTCAAAGCGCTGGAAGATGGGGACCAGATTCTGTTCCGCTATGCCACTCCTGATGGAGAGATTACCGAGGCGGCAAATCCAAATGGCTCGCTGGGCAATATCGCCGGTATTGTGAATCGGCATCGTAATGTGTGCGGAATGATGCCCCATCCGGAACGAGCTGTTGAAGCCCTTTTGGGTTCCGAAGATGGAAAAGTGGTGTTTGAATCTTTACGTCTTTTCGTTCAACAACAGGAGTATCGGCAATGGGAACCATTGGCATCACAGAATTAGTCATCATCTTTTTGATCATCGTCGTCCTTTTTGGCGCTCGCCGGATTCCGGAACTTATGCGCGGACTGGGATCGGGCATTCGAGAGTTTAAGAAAGCAGCGCAGATGGACGAGCCGGAAGAAACCTCCCCGACACATCGTCAGGCATTGGAATCCTCAGGATCACAGAGTGCACCAGCCTCCCCGGAGCACCAGTCGCACAGCAGTCAGACAAGCACTTCGTAGAGCAATGTTCGATGTCGGTTTTGGCGAACTCCTCCTGATAGTACTGGTCATTCTGTTACTCTTTGGTCCCAAGAAGTTGCCGGATGTCTCGCGCACCATTGCAAAAGGACTGGCACAGGTTCGCAAGGCACAGGCGGAGTTTCACCGTAATCTCAACCTGATCAGTGAGGAAATTCAACAGGCGACAGAAAGCAAAGAGGTTTCCAGAACCGTACCTGGGAGCAGCGTGTCACGATCTCCGTTGGACAATGGCGCCCAAGCGGTTTCGCCTCCTTCGTCCGGCAGGCAAATGTGAGTGGTAATGCGAAAACTGATGCTACCATCGATGGAAGTGTGGCGTCAAAAGAGCACTGCCTCCAGTGTTAATATTGGCGCATCTGGAAACGAATTGTTGTTGTAGAACGTCCCTTTGAGGGAAAAGTTCATTAGCGCAGGCTCGATCGGTGCCAATGGAAACGCTTGAAAAGCAGATGGACGAATATCGGGTTCGTACGTTCGGCGACTTGTTGCGAGCCCTGAAAGCGCACCCAGAGTGGCTGGAGGAGTTGCGCAAACTCATTCTCACGACTGAACTTTTAGAGTTGCCACGGAAAGTGGATGAGTTAATTCGGTTGGTTAAGCAGCACGGGGAATTGCTGAAGGAACACGACAGGCGTCTAACTCGGGTAGAACAGGATATCCAGGTGCTCAAGCAGGACGTTACGGTGCTCAAGCGGGACGTTGCGGTGCTCAAGGAGGACGTTACGGTGCTCAAGCGGGACGTTGCGGTGCTCAAGGAGGACGTTACGGTGCTCAAGCGGGACGTTGCAGGGCTCAAGGACGATGTTGAGACACTCAAAGATCAGGTAGGAGGGCTGAGAGGAAAGGACTATGAACGAACGGTCCGAGAACGATATCCAGCGATTGTCTGGCGAGTAGTCCGAAAAAGCAGGATTCTCTCGACGCAGAAATTGGCAGATCGGCTTGACGAAGCGGTGGAAACTGGTACCATCAATGAGCAAGATTATCACGACGCGATGGAGTTGGACGCTGTCATAGAAGGTCGAGATTGGCACAGTGGGGAACCCGTTGTCCTGGCAGTAGAAGCTTCCGTTACCGCATTTGAAAAAGATGTTCATCGAGCAGCAGAGCGTGCCCAGATTCTCCAACGGGCTTTTGGCATCAGAGCAATACCGGTCGTCGTGTGTGACCGGGTTTTTACAGGAATAGAGCAAACGGCGCAGGATCACGGGGTTCAACTTCTTTCCTACCAGTACCAGACGTGAAACTGGCGGCACGCGGCGTTCTACCTTGAAAACTTTTTTCCCTGTTGATAGCACCCCTCAGGAAAGCTTCGTTACCAGCATACTTCTGTGGATCTGCTGTTGCGTCCTCTGAAATATGCCCTCTCTGCCCATCCGTGGGCACGAATCACTCCCTGTGTTCCAAGAGGGCAGTTTTTCAAGCAGCTTTGTCTGTGCTCAGCGACGTATCCTTCGGTAGCAATTGCGGCAGTATTGATCGGTCTAACTGGAAAGCAGCAATTAGTGTATTCTCAACTTCCTGGAACTTCAGCAAAAAAGTCTCATACGTTGGCATTGTGATGTGCAATTCCGGTGGCAGGTTCTCGAAAAACATTCGGAGCGACTTTGGCGGATTTTCCAGCGGAGCAGTGTATAGATACTGGAAAAACGGCGTTAATTTGTGGAAAACTGCAAGTTCCTGAGATTGATCGAAGGACTGTCGCCAGAGGGCGAATACATTCTGGACGAAAACAGCGCTGAGATGCACTTGATTGCCCGTTTGGAGGATGCGGGAGATGCGCGATAATACGGCGTATGATCGATCGATGGAGTTTTTA
Source organism: Candidatus Kapaibacterium sp. (assembly GCA_026996895.1). Lineage (GTDB taxonomy): Bacteria > Bacteroidota > Ignavibacteria > Kapaibacteriales > WFXC01 > WFXC01. The sequence continues at coordinate 38,136 of JALWJX010000037.1, read as the reverse complement.
AATAACTCCTGCGCCCGAAGAAACATCATTGCTCCCTTCCCTTTCACTTGTTATACTTTGTTGTTGCAAAGACCGCGGCGCTGCCAGCGGTACAGTATAATGGATCAACAATGGTGCCAGTACCCCGGTGATCACAGAGAAAATCCAGAAAATGGAGTTTTTTCAACAATAGGAGTTTTTGGCGGAATCCAGGGGAGAGAATATTCTCCACAAAATGCACAGGAAAGACAGGTAAGTTATCAATCACAATGATCTGGCAATACCCTAAGGTGCAGAGATAGCGGTAGCAATTCACCCTGCTAATGCGTTTTTACGGTTGTGCTGCAAGCGCCTGAAGTAGCTGGCGCAGTTGGCGAGCCGTTGGTTGAGGTAATCCCGGCAGTTGCAGTGCCTGGTGTGCTACTTTTACTGCTTCCCGGGTATCTCCGATGAAATACAGCACGAACGCTTGCTCGGCAAGAATCTGAGCACGGAGCTTCGGGTCCTGAACGTGCTGAAGGGCTGACTCCAGATGATCCATCGCCTCAGCGAAGTTCTTCCGGTATCGAGCGATCTGGCTACGGAGCAATTCGATGCGCGCCTCCGTATCCGGCGTTCGTTGGGTAGCAAACTGGCGTTGGAGCTGATCCAGCAACTGAGACGCTGGAACGAAATCTCGGGTCAAAACGTACGATTCTGCCAACTGTACAGCCGTACGGATATAAGCAGAGTCATTGCGTTGTTGCTGATAGCGCTGCAATTGCGTTCGATAGTACTGCTGGATCGTTCGCTCACTGGTCACATCTACAGATGGTGCCAGAGCTAATAACTGCGTACGTTCTGTCCCCGTTGCTGGAGGAGTGTGTGTCTGGTTTGGTACGTGCTGCTGCGCCTGTTTCTGCGGCTCTTTTTCGGTTACAGCGTCGTTGGTTGCATCGACGGGGGGAGGCACAATGAGAGTCAGGGTATCCGCAGCGGTAACATCCGATACTGAGACAACCGTATCCTGTTTCGCGATCGATGGGGGTTTCACAACGGTGTGGGGGCGGATAAAGGCGTTCCAGACGACAAGAGCACTGATGGTAAGAGCGAAAATGCTGGTGGTAACCCACGTGATTAATGAACCGAACACAGAAGATCCACCAGAACTCACGACCGAAGAGGTAAGGGCAGTGGTACCAACGCCAGCCGCAATAATGGCTGCTAACTTTTTGTAGGTATCAGGAATCACTGCTGCCCGCTCTGCTTCCTGTTTGGCTTCATCTGCTTCCTGCTCGAGCAGGTTGATGACCTGTGTATACTCTTCGACTTCCCGGGCAAATTCGGGAGAGTTCTGACGCAGGTGCTCAAATTCCTGCTGCTCTTCCGGCGATAGTTCACCTGCAAGGAATTTGTTCAGCAGTTCCTCAGCCCTTGTCATACCGGTACTCCTTTAAGATTGGGGCTAATAACTTGCGTAACATCTGAAGTGCACGAAAATTCCGCACCTTGGCTAAGGAAACGCTAATTCCCAGCCGTTCTGCAATTTCAGCGAAGCTGAGATCTTGATAGAAACGCAGTATAATGACTTCTCGAAAGGATTCTGGTAATTGCTGAAGAGCTTGGTCAATCTGTTCTCGCAGCAGCAAGGAGTCTTCCCACGTTGGTGAAACAGCAAAGCGCATCTCTTCTAAAATCGTCTCATCTACTGTGTGTTTACGCTGGCGAATCTGGTTCAAACACTGCGTCCGAGCAATAGTGAAGAGCCAGTTTGCAAAGTTGCCACCACGAAAAGAATGGCGGTAGTCATACATTCGCAAGAAGATATCCTGATACAAATCTTCTGCTTCCATTTTATTGCCCAGCATTTTCAAGCAGTAGGTATACACATTTCGGGAATACCGCTCATAGAGCACTGCGAAAGCCGATAGATCATTGTTCCCACGCAGCAATTCAAACAGTTCTTCATCCGATAACGACCGATATTGCTCCGGCGTTTCCATTGCTATTCTCGTCCAAAAACACAATATTCCACTGAGCGGTTACATTGCTATGGATATCGATCGCTCAATTTTTTTGCTAAGGTTTGTACAGCAGTAACATAGTCCTGGCTATGGTTGTATGCGTAAATCGCTTTCCGCTGCTGACGAGCCGATTTTCCCCATCCGTGCGCTTTCAGGTATGCCGCGATGCTATGCGTAGCATCCGGAAAGGAGAACAGATCGATATGTCCATCCTGGTTCCCATCCACTGCCCAACGCAAAAAGCTGGATGGGAGAAATTGAGCATAGCCAAATGCGCCAGCCCACGAGCCATAGAGGGAAAATACATCGATACCACGCTGGAGGTAGAGTTGAGACAGAGCTTCCAATTCTTGCAGTGCCCACTGGGCTTTGCGCCGTGATCGCCTGACTAACTTTTGTTCCAAAGTTGCTAATTCAGTCGGTGATCCCTGAAATTGAGCACGCAGCCGCTCCCGGTTTTTGGCTAAGTACGTAGAATCATCTGCCATTGCAACAGAGAGAAAAACGCTGGGTATATGATGTTTGCCCGTGTAGCTGCCCAGTTTTGTCTCTACGTACAGGATAGCAACGATGACCTCCTTCGGTACGTGATACTGCTGTTCCACTGCCCGTAAGAGCGAGTCATGCTCCTTTAAGAATTGCAGACACCGTTTAACCGATCGTGCATTATAGAAATGAGAGTAATCCGGCTTTCTGGAAGTGCCCAGCACGTTAATCCGCGTAAATTTCTCATCAAATCGTACCCTGGGATGGGTGGCAAGGAGCTGGATGAACGCCTGAGGAACGCCACGCTGCTGGAGCTTTTGCAAAACTGGAGCATAGGGCAATGCGGCTGTTAAAGGTGGTAGTGCTGCAAGAGCAGTCGTTGTGGGGGACGCTATGGCAATAACTGTGTCTTCTGGAGGGGGCGACAGGGGAGACAGCTTGGTTTGCCTCACCACAGGGGACACACAGCTCCATAGCCCGAGGATGAGAAGAGCCAGTGTATATCGTGCTGTTGTCATTGTACCATTTGAAGCTTCTGGAACTGCATCGCTTTTTTCTGGATGAACTCAGGATAAATTTGATGTTCAATTGCTTTAATCCGCATTTCCAGCCGCTCCGGCGTGTCTTCTTTGTCGATAGGAATGCTCTTCTGAAGTAGAATGGGACCAGCGTCGTATTCTTCGGTAACTTCGTGAATCGTAATGCCTGTTTCCGCTTCCCCTGCTTGAAGAACTGCTTGATGGACCCGGCGCCCGTACATTCCTTTCCCGCCAAACTTTGGAAGCAGTGCTGGATGGATGTTGAAAATACGCCCACGGTAGCGTTCGATGATTGCGGGAGGGATTTTTCGCAAATATCCTGCTAAAACGATCATTTGCACTCCGTACTGATCCAGTAGTTGCTGGAGTGCTTCCACATATTGCGCTTCCGTTGCAAAGTCCGCTGGATTGCAGTATTCAGCCGGAATGTTAAACAGTACCGCGCGTTTGAGCGCCCCAGCGTCTTTGCGGTTGCTAATAACGCAGGCAACGGTAAAAGCTGCATCGTTCTGGAGGGAGCGATGGATGATCGCTTCCGCATTGGTGCCACTGCCGGAGGCAAAAATTGCTACGCGAATCCTGGTGTTATTCATCATTATCCAAATCGTGGTTCCCACAAATCTTTGAGAATGCAATCCCACGGAAAACGAAACTCGTCATCTGGATCGTATGGATGCGACTGGAGATTGATTACCAGCACTTCTGGAAAAGAAAGGGCTTTCCATCCGTGCAGAATTCCCGGTGGAATGACCAGCAGTGAAGGCTGGTTGGTTCCCAGAATAAATGAATTGACTTGCCGGAACGTTGAAGATGAAGGGCGAATATCAACGCATAGCACCTGGAGTTTTCCCCGGGTGACGACAAACTGGTCGGTGTGGTGCTGGTGTAAATGCCAGCTTTTGACAACGCCAAAATCCGTTGCAGATTGGTAAATATGCTGCGGAATGATCAGCGGTTCGTTTTGAAGCCATGGCTGGCTCCAGAGCTCGATCAGTTCACCCCGCCCATCAACAATGGGACGGAGGCGTTTCCAGTAAATTCCTGCAATGGTGGGACCATTCACAGTTGATCGGATGTCGTACTCCAAACTCTGGAGATACTCTGCCGTCACAGCGGAAGCATCGAATGAAGCTGATGATTGCATTGCTGTCAGTGCTTTTGTTGACCTCATTAACGCATACTACGAATTTACTCAATTTCTCCGAGCTTTCCAAGGAAATAGAAGTACACCGTCGCCTACTGGCAAGGGTGCCTGCTCAGACCAGTAGACGGAGAGAAGAAGCGGACAAGTATGCACGAAAGCCTCAGAGATATCGCTCTTGGCAGCGAAGGTATCGTTCAGGAAGATCACAATGCGCTTGGTGGTTCTTTTATTGATGAGTTTGATAGGGAAAAACGCTATGGGGGAAACAACACTGGATACTGCCGTTGTGGGTGGTGGCTGTTTTTGGTGTATGGAAGCTATTTTTCAGCAGGTGATCGGAGTGGAAGAGGTGCTGCCCGGCTATGCAGGGGGATTTGTGGAAAACCCGACATATGAACAGGTGTGCAGCGATACGACGGGTCATGCTGAGGTAGTGCGTATTGTTTTTGATCCAGCGAAAATTTCTTATGAGACCCTGTTGAAGATTTTCTGGACCGTTCACGATCCAACAACACCGAATCGGCAAGGCAACGATGTGGGATCGCAGTATCGGTCGATCATTCTCTATCAAACGCTGCAGCAACAGGCAGTTGCTGAACGATTGCGAGAAACGTTTGCGGCTCCCCTGTGGGAAAAGCCTATTGTGACTGAAATCAAACCGTTGGGCAAGTTCTATCCTGCCGAAGAATACCACCGAAATTATTTCGCCCGCCATCCGGAACAAGCCTATTGTCAATTGGTGATTCAGCCGAAGGTGCAGAAGTTCCGTGAAAAGTTCCAGCATTTGCTCAAAACAACCCGGTAACATCGATAGACATAAGGAAACCTGTTTTTCGTCTGCTTACTTAGAATTTGAGGTGCACCAAACTCAAGAGTGTGATGATGAGGCTGCAGGGATACTATAAAGGGATAGTGGCGTTGATTTCACTATTGCTCTTTGCCGGGTGTGAACAGGCAACGACTCCGTCTGCCTCTTCATCCTTCCCATATATCCCGCTTAGTGTCGGTAACTGGTGGATCTTTGATACGCGGCAAATTGATTCAACGGGCGACATAGTGGCTTCAGGTTATCGGTATTTCGACTCCACCGTCACAGTAGCTCGCACCATCGTTGATGAGCGACCAACTTTTACGCTGTTGTCTTTCTGGACAGACACGAGTGGACAACAAGTTCGAGTTGACACGTTTGTGGTTGCTCTGAAAGATGAGACGTTCTGGATCGATAGTCGCCATTTGTTGAACCGATCGCAGGATCTCCAGTTGCCGCTGCCGGAGTGGATCCCGGTGGCAAATTTTCAGGTGCCGGACTGGCGAGTGGAGATTCTGCGTCAGCATTGGGTCGATACGGTAGATTTGGGCAAAAACGCTGACTTCATCGTCGACTCGGTGGCAGTCACCGCTCTGCGGCAGGGTGAAGAAGCGGTAACATTTGCTGAGCGTTCAGTGCGTGCACTCCATTTTCTTTATCGTGTCCAGCTTTTTGGTACTCTGGAAATGCTGGATCAGCGAATCCCGATGACTCTGGATCTACAAATGCATAACTGGTACGCGCAGGGTATTGGGGTGGTCCAGGCGCGCAACGAGTTGTGGGCTCGAATGGTACAACCGGACGGTTCTTTCCGCCGCTCTTTTCTTGGAGGTGAGGTGCAGCATTTGCTCCGTTATGCAGTTCAGGACGGTAGCAACGTTGTCAGCAAGCAAACAACCGGAGAGGGGACATGGTGATGAAACAACAAAATGTTGCAGCGGGGACTGAGGGATATTCGAAACCTGAAGTGATCAAGGAAGGTATCATTGTAGCGGAAGCAGCGCTGGCGCAAGCACCCCCTCTGGAGGGGGTACCAACTGGGGTAGAAGGGGTAGATGATCTCTTCTTCAGGGTTGAAGCGAAAGAAGGACGGATTCATAAAGCATCGCTGGGTGGCATTCCCCGGTATGCAGTGATGAATCTGACAGGAGTCAGCGACACGGGAAAATCACTCTTTGTTGAGCAGTTTGCCTGTAAGCAAGCCAGCCGGGGAGAACCGGTAGCATTTATCACGGTTGAATCGCCAGCGCCTTTTGTTGCTGCAGGTCTTAAACTGCGGGCGGCAGCAATGGGACTGGATTTTCAGGCGTTTGAAAATCGCATTGTGTTAATCGATGCGGCTTCCTATACCGCCTTAAGAGAAGAATTGCCGAATCTTCTGGAAACGCTGGCGTACGTGATTAAAACCTACAAAGTCCGCCATACCATCATTGATTCAGTGACCGGCTTGTACGAATATCGGGAAATGATGGCGCGAGCAGTCGTTCGCCGTCTGTTCAATTTTATGAAAAGGTGGCACCAGACAGCGTTGTTTGTGTCACAAAAGCGGAGCGGGCACGAAGAACTAACGGCGGAAGCCGCTGGTGGTTATGCTGTCGGACACATTGTCGATGGGTCAATTGTGTTAGCAAAAGAATTGATAAGCTCTCAGTATACAGCCCGCATTTATCATCGTGCCATCGGAGAAGTTGTGCGACTTTTCCGCATCGATGGTTGCCGAATGGCAGGTCATGATACTCGTACCTATTGGATGGAAATTACCGATACGGGTTTGATCCGGGTTTTACAACCAGTGAGTGAATTGTTTAACAAAGGAAAGGAGTGAACGATGGTCGTGCAGATTTCCACGCCGGTGCTCAATGAAGTCGATGTAGAAAATCTGGTGGGGAGAGTTTTTCTGAAGAGCATCGATCTGCTGGGTGGGATTACGAAGCTGGCAGAGTATCGGACCCTAACATGGCTGCCTTCCCTGGCTCGGGCAGCGTATGTGATCGTACTGAAAGAGGAATATTTGCGAACGGAGGAGGAAATCGCAGGGCAGGTAGGGCTAACCCGTAACACGGTGCGGTCTATCGTACGATCAGATCCTCAATTAGCATTGTACAAAATTGAGCATATCGATGAGCTGACCGCAGAAGCAAAACGGGAGCTGCACGTACACGTGGCTGGGGGTATCGCAAAGTTGGCATACAAACTGGTTAAAGAAGGCGAAGAGTCACAGTTGTTGATGGAATTAGCCCGATCTGCTGGTATGGAAGCGGTGAAAGTGTGCGATGCTCCCTGGGCGTATATTGTGCTCAAGCGGAGCAAAGGGATCCGATATCCGCTGCGCTCTGCTGATCTGCTGCTCCCGGCGCTTGAAGGGGTAAAAATCAAGGGATATGAAGCCAGCGAAGTGTTGTCGCAATTGCAATATCCGATCAAAACGCCGGCGCAACTGTTACACGAAATCAAGGAATTCCTGGATATGCACGCTGCTTCGTAGTACCGGGATAGTTGAGCCGTTGCCAAAGGACGTTTACCACATTGCTTGTGGAACGAAATTAATGCCCAGTTGAATATGGATGGCGCTTTCTGGAATTGCCGGGATAAGTGTATCGTGTAGCCGTTCAATGCTGAGTCGGAAACGGGCTATGGAGCTGAGAAAGTATTCTACGGCGCCGTAGAAAGAAAATCGCCAAGTAAGAGGGTAACGCAGTCGTTCAGTGAATTGATCACTCCGGGAAAAACTGGCAGCCTGTATATGTGCACGGAGAGCAATGGTGTTCCCAAAAATTGGCAAGCGTGCTTGTAATGATAGAACGTTTGTGCTAAACAATGTAGAGATTCGGGGATCGAAACGGCTGCGGTCAGCAGGTACTCGGTAATCTTCGTGGACAACAAATAGATGGGAGCTAAGTCCCAGCAAAACTCCGGTCGAATCTGTTTTCGGTACAGCTTCATAGAAACAGTTACCAAAGAAACTGCCGTAGATTAGCACCCGTTCCTGCTGTAGCGCAAGATTGTCGATGTCGTGTTTGCATCGATGGAGGTATCCCGTTTGCAAAATCCACCGTGAAGTGTAAAAGCTCAATACGATTCCTTCTTCCCAAAACTGTGCTCGAGGATTAAAGAAAATGTCGTTGTTAAAGTTTGCGTGGAATTCAATTGTTGCCACAAAGCTGAGTAGCAAGGTAGTATCGCGGCGCCAGAAATCGACCATTGCTCCCATCACTTGCCGCCAGCCGTGAAGGGAATCAGTTTGAAAAAGATATCCTTCAAAACTTCCCCATCCACGTAAGCTACCAGCAGTTGACCCATTGTGCGGTTGTATTACGTAGGGTACAAATCGGTCCAGTAATCGTTGAGCCTGGAGCGCTGCAATGGACAGACTCCAGATCCCGATAATGAGGAAAAAAATAGAGCGGAAAGTAATCATACCAATTGTCGCCTTGCCCGTGCAGAAAGGATGCCCAGTTGTTGCCGGTATTTTGCCACGGTTCGTCGAGCTACGTTGTAGCCTTTTTCTTTCAATTTTTGTGCTAAAACCTCATCTGAATACGGCTTATCCCTGGGTTCGTTTTTAATCAGCTCCTGGAGCGCTGCTTTAACGGCTGCCTGCGATACAATATGTCCATCCGTAGTCTTGACGCCTTCGGAGAAGAAAAATCGCAATGGGTAAATGCCAAAATCGGTTTGAACATATTTCTCTGCAACAGCTCGAGAAATCGTCGAAATTTCATAACCAGTTTCCTGTGCAATGTGTTTGTAAACCAGCGCTTTGAGCTTATAGACATCACCGGTGCGGAAGAAATCATATTGTCGCCTGACGATGACCATCATAATACGCAGAAGTGTCTTGCGGCGAAGTTCCAGTGCTTTGATGAGGAAATCGGCTTCATAATATCGCTTCCGCAGCCACTGAATTTCTTTTTTGCGTCCTCCCTGCTCTACCTGCTTGAGCATCTCCACGTACGCAGGATTCAACTGGATTTCTGGCAGATAATCGTTTGCCAGCCGAATTGTAAAATCCTGGGTCGCCTCGTTCCACTGGACAATGAAATCAGGGACAATGACTGAGGACTCAGCCGTTTCCGGTCCCCTCCCTGGATAAAGCTCCAGATGCTTAATTTCCTCCAGAGCCAGCCGCAGATCGTCCTGAGTAATGTTTAATGTTTCGATGATTTTGTCAAACCGCTTATGGAGGAAGTCTTCATAGGCGTGTTCCAGGATCTGGATGGCAGTTTTCGTTGCTGGCGTTTGCGGATGCTTGCGCTTTAGCTGGACGATAAAATTCTCCTGAAAACCTGTGGCAGCAACGCCCGGTGGATCAATTTGATAGAGAATTTGCTGCCGAACTCCTTCAACGTCTGTTTCCCGAAGTAGTGGGATCAGATCAGAAAAACTTACCAGACGAGCCAATTGCAAGATTTGCTGATACCATCCCTCAATCGGCAGGTATTCGTTGTCTCCTATTCGGATGGACTCCAACCGCTGCGCCAGTAGTTGTAATTCCTGCTGGTAAATTTTCCATTCAGAATTTTTCGACGCTATATGCTGTTGCAAGCGGTGCAGATTTTCCTGCAAGATAGCTAAGTTTGCCTCAACTGTAATAATGGAGAGTTTTTCGTCAAGAAAGCCATAGTCGTTCAAATTTTCCAGGATAATTTCTCCGGCTATGCGTTCTGCTGGCTGAAGAGGGAGGAGGTGAAGTTGTTCTATCAATCCATCGATGAAGCTTTGCGGTGTTGCAATGTTGCTTTTCCAATCATCTTCTTCCTCAGAAGGAGAGTACGATATTCCTCCGAATTCTTCATCAACATCGTCACCCCAGATCTCCGGATCGCTGAGTTGGTCCTGAAGATCTGGTTCTTCTAAGGAATTTGTTTCTTCCGGCATTCCACTATCTTCGGGAAAATCTTCAAATTCTATGAAATCTTCGTCAACGCTCATTTCAGCTTCTTCCGGCGATTGATAGTCTTCAATTTCTGTAGATGTGATGATGAACGGATTGGTTTCTACTACTTCTTCAACATACTGTTGCAAAGTGTGAATCGGCTTCTGGAGTACACTGAGAAATACGACAAGAAATGGCTGAAGCTTTGGTTTGGTCGTTATCTTCGTTTCAGGTTTTTGCGATATTGTCGTTGTAGCTTTGAGTGCCATTCTTTTATTGTCACTGTTGTACTGTTGTTATTTGTTGTTGAAGCTCTTGCAGAGCAGCATACCATTGAGGTCCAAATCGGCGGATTAAAGCATCTCGCACTGTTTCTGTCAGCAGGGTTTGATGCTGACGTCCGCGCTCCCATCCTGGCTGACATTCCGGGATGTATTCGCTGAGGAGAATTGTCAGGGTGCCGCGCCGGATTTCACGAATAGGGAATAGATGGCAGGAAATAGGTTTGCGAAGAGTTGTTTTGCTCGCGTGATAAGCTTTTTCAATGGCACAGTATGCAATGCCCTGTTCTTCTACGGCAAACACGCACGCTTGCCCATCAACACATCGAATAACAGGCGTATGATCCTCCCAGTCTATAGCGCCATACTGTCGAATTTCTCTTTGGGCAGCGCTGGACAATTGATCCCATACCGTAGGGATCACTGCCTCGATTGCTGCAACTTCCTCTGGTTCTAATGGAGCACCGCTGCCACCGGCAAAAGTGCAACAGGCGCCCTTGCATCGAGCGAGATCACATTGGAAGTGTGCCGTTGTGACCCGGTCATCTACCAGAATGTTTTCGATGATAAACATTCAATTGCTGCAATTTTAATGCCAAACCTTTGCTAAATTACAAAAGTTGGGTTAAATAGCGGGTATCATACCGGCAAGCGTATCACAACGCGGGGAGCGAAGGGCATGCGGCGTTTTCACCCTCAATCCTTGAGAAATTGTTATATTGCCATCTGGAATTTGCAAGAGTCAGTACGGTGAGCGATGAACATTGATCAGTTTCTGCTTCTCCTTGGTGGCATTATTATTGCGGGTTTTATCGGGAATCTGGTGTTCCGACTGTTTAAGATCCCTTCAGTCTTTTTGTTGATTGGACTGGGGTTGTTGTTGGGACCCATCTTCCAGATTGTGCCAACGGAACCGCTACTGGACATTGCCCCCTATTTTGGTACGCTGGCATTGTTGATCATTTTGTTTGAGGGAGGATTGGATTTAGAGATTCACAAAGTGATTGAAGAAGCCGGAGCGACTTTGCTGCTGACGGTCGCGACTTTTGTGTGTTCTTACATCCTGGTTTTTCTTTTCGCTTTTTTTGTTTTAGAGTTTCCACTGGTTGCTGCCTTGATTTTAGCAGGAATGCTGGGGGGAACCAGTCCGGCAATTATCCTGCCGGTAGTATCCCAGTTGCGTATTTCCAGCAATTTGCGGACGATGCTCAGTATTGAACCGGCTTTGGCGGATGCACTGATTATCGTCTCTGTTTTGCTCACAATTCAGATTCATCAGGCGCAGGCTGCCAGTTTCTGGAATATTGTGCAAAGCGTTGTGGGTTCTTTCCTGATCGCCATTCTGATTGCTGGCTTTGCTGGCGTGCTATGGGCGCGATTTATTTCAACCCTTCGGGGAGAGGCGGTGTCCTATATGTTGACGCTGGGATTTCTTTTCTTGCTCTACGTTGCATTTGAACATAGCGGCGGCAATGGCGCTGTCGGAATCTTGTTCTTTGGCGTTATTCTGGCGAATGTTGAGGGAATCGTGCGCCAGGTCAGTGGGAAAATTCGACGCCTGCTGGGAGTGAAAATCGATGCAACCAAGTACGCTCTGGATCAGTTTGTGCACAATATTACGGTGGAAATTTCCTTTCTGGTTCGGACATTCTTTTTTGTGTTCCTGGGGCTATTGATCGACTTTAAACGTTTCTCTCTGGAAGCTGTGCTGGTGATTATCGGACTGACCGTACTCCTGCTGCTGGGACGGTTTCTGGGAGCTCAGTTTTTGTTTAAACTCCGTCCTCACTTCAGTCCCCGAGAACGGTGGCTCACAGTTGCAATGGTTCCGCGGGGATTGGCAACGGCGGTGATGGCATTTATTCCCATTTCCCTGGGGATTGCCGGGACGGAAAATTTTATCCTCTATGCTCTTGGTACGATCGTGCTCACCAGCTTTATTATGAGCGGGTTGGTGGCATTTATTGAGTTGCGTTTTCCTGCTGAATCAGCAGAATCTCCCCAGCCAGTTGATACTGATACTGCCGAGCCGTCACCGACTGCTGCTGAAACGCCACAATCCGGGAAAACACGTGAAACTGTTGAAACGCCCCAAACACCTACCGAAGCTCGGGAAGAATCCAGCATTTTCCCAGCTCTGGAGCAGCAGGAAAAAGCACATCCCACAACGCTTGCTGAGCTTTTGATGCAGTGGTTTGGAATCAGTTGGTTTCGGTTTAAGGAGCTGGACTATATTGCGATCCAATCAGTGCGCTTTCGCGATACACTGTTCTGGTTTCAGGTGTTGGCGACCACGTTGACCGTTACACTGGGCTTAATGCTCGATTCTTCCATTGTTGTCACCATTGGGTTGTTCTTCTCCCCTATCGCTCCGTTGATGAACACATTGAGCTTCTCGCTGACGACGGGAGATGTCTACCTGTTCTTGAAATCGTTGACGAAGTTTATCGCTACAATTTTGCTGGCATTCTTTCTAAGTCTGGTGGTAAGTCTGGTGCTGCCTTTTATTGGAGTGCCTGGGCTCTTGAATCAGGTGATTAATCCTACCTTGCTGGACTTTGCGCTGGCATTGGCGGCAGGAGTGTTTCTTGCGCTGGTCATTTTGCGTGGGCGATCGACTGAGCAGATGTTGATCGCTCCGCTTACCGCATACCTGGTTTTTGTGCCTATCATTACCCTGGGCTTCAGTCTGGGGTCAGCCGGCGAGATGTCACAATTACTGCGTGCCATTACCGGTAGCTTTCTCTTTTTTACAACCAATCTTACCGGGCTTCTGCTGGGATCTTCTTTGATCCTGCTGCTTCTGGGCGTAACGCATCACGTTGCTTCTGAATATATCGCCGAGTGGAAGCAGGAAGAGCTGGGCAGTCGCTGGCTTCGAAAGTTGTTTGTGGAATCGCGAATTGCCCGGTTGCTGGGAGCGACAGGAACGGTGCGTGCTCGACTCTTTGTGCTGATGATGATTGCACTGATTTTAATGATTCCGTTGCAGCGAACCGTTGATGAAATTACGCTCCGCTACAGAGTATCGCAGGTGCTAAATGAAACGGCGAATTCGTTTTTTGAGCAGCCTGAGCGTTCCAGCGTGCTGGCAGTGGAGTATGAGCTTCAGGGGGGCAGAGTGATTGCCCGCATTCGGATTGCTACCTCGCAGTTTTTTACTCAGAAGGAAATTGCAGAATTTGAGCGAACCGTCGAGACGACGTTGGGTATGCCTGTAGAGCTGCATTTGATTCAGAGTCCGGGCAGCATCGGAGCAGCACCGGAAACATTACCGCTTGGCGAATCAAAATTGGAGAGCTTCCCTGAGCGGTTAAATTACCTGCTCAGTGATTTAGAGGCAGCTGTGGCAGCTATTCCAACGGCTTCAGGAATTCAGATTCTGGAAATCGGTCCTCGATTTATTCCGGCAACGCGGCAGACAGTCCTGGAAGTTGTGTACTTGCGGCATCAGCCACTATCGGAAGAAACGGCAGCATTGGTGAAATCCCTGATTGCTCAATCGTTACAGGTGCCAATTTATAACGTGATTTTGCGCTGGATCCCGGATTACTATACCAGCGCAGAGCCACAAATTACCGAGTTTCGCAATCCTATGCAGAATACTCGATTGGTGGAAATTTTGCAGTTTTATCGTTCGCTCCACCTGACACTCTACTTGCCAGCAGGATTGGAAGATCCAGAGTATATTAGGGAGCAATTAACCCAACAGCTTGCCCATTATCTGAGTCCAGATCAATGGACCTTCGTAACTGGATCGACGGATCATTACGAAGCGATGCTTTCAGTTGCTGAAGAGTCACCACAGTTGAACGTTCGCGGCAATGCAACGTCGCCGGATACGGCCCGGTAGTCTTCCAGCGTTTCGTTTTTTGCTGGGGTTTCTTGTTGGTTTCATTGTTGCTGGATTTATTCCCCCACTATGGACCTGGATCTTTCTCGGAATTGGCGCTGTTAGTGCTGTGTTGAGCTTCTGGCGACGTTATTATAGTCTCGCTTTCTGGTGTAGTGCGCTGAGCTGCGGTTGTGCTGTCGCTTTACAGTTACCACCTGTGTCGCCAATGACTGGATGGTATCCATCAGTGCCAGCAACGATAAAAGGGACTGTTCGGACAATCCTCAGAGCCAATGCGCAGCAGCTTCGATGCATCGTTGATGGACAGCTATTCCCACAAGGGGGCAAACCGGTTTCCGGCGGTGTATTGGTGACCATCTGGAAAGTTGACTCGATTACTGGCACCATTGCACCGGGTGCAAAGCTATACGGATCGGGATTCTTCCGCCCGCCCCGACCACCCCAGCTCTTTACCGATTTTGATGAGATTCACTATGCCCGTGCCTATCGTTTCCACTGGTATGCGGAGGCGGAGGGAAACCGGGTTTCTGCTGTGGCTGAGCAGCAGCCGATTGTGTGGCAGTGGCGTCGGGCGATACAGCAACAGATATTTCGGCTCTTTGACACCGCCACTGCCCCGGTAGTAGTGGCACTGCTCACTGGTGATAAGTCGTGGCTGCCCTATGCGCAGCGGCGGCTGTACCAGACCACCGGGGTAGCCCATGTTTTTGCTGTCAGTGGTTTTCACGTTGGCATTATTGCCATCGTCCTCTTTACGTTGCTCGGCTTCCTGCGAGGTTCCTGGTGGTTTCCAATTCTTTTCACTGTTGCGCTGGGAATATTTACTGCCGTTACCGGAGCGCAGCCATCAACGGTGCGAGCATCGCTGATGGCCAGTTTGTTTGTGTGGCTGCTGTATCTGGAGCGCCCGGCGTCCTTGCTCAATGTGGTAGCATTTACCGCTATTGTGATTGCGTTCGTAGAGCCTGCTGAGTTGCTCCGTGTGAGTTTCCAGCTTTCTTTTGCGGCTGTCTTTGGCATTGCCCTGCTGTATCCGGTGTTTTTAGACCGGTTTCGCCAATGGCATTGGGTTCCAGCTTCTGGACGCAGGGTAGCAGTCCCACTGGCAGTGTCGCTGGCAGCATCCTTTGCTACTGCTCCAGTAGTTGCATACTATTTTCACCAATTTTCGTGGATTGCGCCGATTGCTAATGTGTTTACGCTCCCGCTTTTGTCCCTTGTTATCATTTTTGCTCTCTGTGCCCTGGGGATGTCTGTTCTTTCTCTCAGCCTTGCGCAGCTCTATAGTGCCACTGCGTCGATGCTCCTTTCTCTTGCCCATTCGCTTTTGGCAGGAATCAGCCAGTTGCCGGTGACGGTTGAAGGTGATACTGCCTTTCAAATTGCTGTTGGCACAGTGCTCGCCTTTACGTTATTGCTGCTCTTCCCTTCGTTCCGAACCCTGGCAGGGGCATTGATAGCAATGGGGATCCTGCTTGCTCTTTCCTTGAGGGTACCGGCTGTAACGATCATTGCCGCCAGGGACCAGGTGATCGTCGCCCATAATAGCCAGCAGCGGTGGCTCTTGCTGCAGGATCGGCGACCCTTGCAGCCATTCCACCTGGATCTCGGACTGGCGCGTTATCTGTCGCTTCTTTCAGATTCCACAACGGTTTATGCGGGTGGTCCAATCGCAATGGCACATCTGCGCTTTGTGCCTGTTGCATCCGTGGATACAGTCTTGGTGCCAACGTTTGTTTTTCCTTCCGGGGTTTTCTGGCAAGCGGTGGATTCCATTGATTCCTGGCGTATTCCGCTGCACAGGGTGCGGGATTCGGTGTGGCGCTGCGATTCTGTGGTTCAGTATGCTATTGCTCATAATCGCCTGGAGTTCCACGGAAAGCGGATCGATACTGCTATTGTTCTGCCACAATTGCAGCGGGGAGCGTTGCTGATTCTTCCTTCACCCTGATCATATTATGCGGAGTCGGGCGCAGAGGAGAGTTGCTTTCACAGCAGGTCTGTTCAGCCAGGGCGAAGCACGGTTGGGTGGAGATCACTTGCAAGCAAAATTTGCTGTATTTTTGTATTTTGAAGACCGATGTTGAACGACCGAGGCGTGAGGGAAATGGCGTTGATCGATCAGATTGTGACGTATTTAGGTGACCGAGCCGAGGATTTGCTTCAGCACGAATGCAAGACAATTCCGAAAGAAATGCTCCATTTGCCGGGACCTGATTTTGTTGACCGTGAGTGGCTGAATTCTGATCGCAATAACCGAGTGTTGCAGAATTTGCACCGAATTTTCAATACAGGGCGTCTGGCAGGAACCGGTTATCTTTCTATCCTGCCGGTTGATCAGGGAGTGGAACATTCGGCGGGAGCCAGCTTTGCGCCAGAACCCGCTTATTTCGATCCGGAAAACATTGTGAAATTAGCCATCGAAGGAGGATGTAATGCGGTTGCTTCGACGTTCGGGGTTTTGGGCAGCGTGGCGCGAAAGTATGCTCATAAGATTCCGTTCATTGTCAAGATCAACCACAACGAGCTATTGTCCTATCCGAATTTCTACGACCAGACACTGTTTGGCACAGTCAAACAGGCGTGGGATATGGGAGCGGCTGCGATTGGAGCGACGATTTACTTTGGGTCGAAGGAAAGTCGCCGCCAGATCAAGGAAATTTCGGAAGCATTTGCGTATGCACACGAGCTGGGAATGGTCACTATTTTGTGGTGCTATTTGCGCAATTCTGCTTTTAAAACAGAGGAAGGAGATTTTCATACGGCAGCCGATTTGACCGGACAGGCGAATTATTTAGGGGCTACGATTCAAGCAGATATCATTAAGCAAAAGCTGCCGGAACGCAATGGTGGATTTGTCGCGTTGAAATTTGGCAAAACCTCGAAATTGGTCTACGAAAAGCTGACGTCCGATCATCCCATCGATCTTTGCCGCTATCAGGTTGCCAACGCTTATATGGGCAAAGTTGGATTGATCAATAGCGGTGGTCCTTCGGGCAAAAATGACTTTCAGGAAGCAGTAACAACGGCGGTGATTAACAAACGCGCCGGGGGAATGGGGTTGATTTCCGGGCGGAAAGCGTTTCAACGCCCAATGGAAGAGGGAATCAAGCTGCTCAATGCAATCCAGGACGTCTATCTTTGCCCGGAGGTAACCATCGCGTAAGTGTACTGCCGGCGCTGCCGCTGTGGCGGTAGCTCCGGTTTCTGTTTGCCAGTGTGCCAGAAGTGCGTCCAGAAAAGATTGTCCCAGCGACGATAGGAGGTATTTCCTTCCCTTGTCAGCAATGGAAGCTGTTTTTTAGACCAGTGCTTTTGTTCGGAAAAGCAGTGAAACTCACACTGCCTGTAATGCCTGTTCAAGATCTGCGATGAGGTCTTCGGGATGTTCGACGCCAATGGAAAGGCGGATCATCTTTTCCGAAATGCCCATTCGGCGCTGTTCTTCTGGTGGCACATCAGAATGAGTCATTGTTGCAGGGTGCTCTGCTAAGGATTCCGTGCTGCCCAGGCTGACAGCTAACTTGATGAGTTTGAGATGGTTCAGAAAGCGGAAGGCTTCTTTTTTGCCTCCACGGATGTTGAATGAAATCATCGAGCCGGGTGCCAGACACTGCTTGCGATAGATCGCATATTGCGGATCTTCTTCGCTAAGGTGACCCAGGTAAAAGACTTTTTCAACTTTTGGGTGGTCAG
Organism: Candidatus Kapaibacterium sp.; assembly: GCA_026996895.1. Lineage (GTDB taxonomy): Bacteria > Bacteroidota > Ignavibacteria > Kapaibacteriales > WFXC01 > WFXC01. The sequence continues at coordinate 20,468 of JALWJX010000037.1, read as the reverse complement.
CCAGAAAATCAGCGACATATCGGGCATTTTTCATTTGCGACGTCATTCGGAGTTTCAACGTTTCCAGACTGCGCATCAGCAGCCAGCCAGTCCAGGGTGATGCCATATTGCCGACAAATGTTCGGAATTGCTTGACCTGTTGCATAAGCTCTGCTTTGCCCAGCACAACCCCGGCAATGAGATCACTATGTCCGCCTAAGAATTTGGTAGCGGAGTAGACAACCAGATCTGCCCCGTGTTTAAGAGGACGCTGCCACAGGGGACCTAAAAAAGTATTGTCGACAACCAGCAAAACCGGGCGTTCCTCGGTTGAAAACTGCTGCGCAATAGTGGCACACTGCTCGATGTCCACCAATACGTTGGTAGGATTCGCAGGCGTTTCAATGTAGATCATTCGCAGATGATCGGGGATTCGCGGATCTTCCAGAGCTTTTTCCAGCGATTGCTCTGGGTCGGTAGGGTAGAAGCTGATAGGATGAATGCCAAAGCGGGGAAGAACGTTCGCAATGAAATATTCCGTGCCACCATAGAGAGGAACGCTATGCAATAGCACATCGCCGGGGTTTAAAAATTGCAAGAGCGTGGTTGTAATTGCAGCCATGCCGCTTTCAAAAACCGCTGCGTCATCCGCATCGTCCCAGAGTGTGAGGCGGTCTTCTAAGATTTCCAGGTCGGGATTATTCAAACGGCTGTAAATAAGCCCCAGCTCTTCTCCTTCCGATTGCTCCCGGAGTCCATACGCAAGTTCGAAGAATGCCTGTCCTTCTTCAGCCGTTTGGAACACGAACGTTGAGGTCTGGAATATCGGACACTTTAAGGCTCCCTCGGAAAGTTCCGGCTTGTAGCCATAGCTCATCATCAAACTTTCGGGTCTTAACGGCTTGCCAGCCAGTTGTTCTTTGCTTCGATCACGTGCCATTGTGTTATCCTGCATTTAGTGGAACAGTTTCATTTACCAGTTGATTGTGAAGGTGGAGCAGAAAATCAGCAAGGGATTGCCGCTGGATCAAAGCTGCTGTCAGGGGAGGCTGGGTGGTGGTATAGAGGTGAGTGATGGATGAACGAAAAGGTGGCAGGTGAGGGAGTACCTGAGGAAGCGAATGTCCCCATACGATAACCAGGCTGTGTTGAGGATCCGGTTTGAAAATGGTGGAAGAAGCATCGGGAAGCAGGCAACGAATGGGGCGAAAAGCTCGCTGCTCTTCGTAAATCCATCGTTCGTAAGGAACGCAGAGCAGAATGGGGAGCTGAGAATCAGTGGTAGCGTTGATACGAGTTCTTTCCGGGTGAAGGGGTGATAATATTTCGATGGTTGTGTGTGCAGCCTCTGCCAGTTGAATCATCCGGGGATGGAGAATTTTCAATCCCAGCGTTGCCAGGAAAAAAGCAGCCTGGTAAGAAAGCTGGGGAACAACTCTGGTGTCAGGAACCAGATCAGGATCGGCAGTGCGAACACCCGCTACCTTTGTCAGAATCCACAGTGTCGGCGCATTGAGCGCTGTTGCTAATACAGCGGCGGTAATGTTGGAGCCTTCAAATCCCAAGGTGGTGATCTCGCCAGTCGAGGATTTGCCGATAAATCCCTGCGTGAGCACCACCGGGGATTGACCCAAAATGGGGACAAGGTGCTGTTGTACGTTGCGGATGGTGGTTTCCAGATCTACGGTTGCTGCTAAGTGCTGCTGATCCGTTGCAATCAGAGTGGTGGCGGGGACAATCTGTGGCGATACTCCTCTGGTTTTGAGGAAAGCAGCAAACACGTGTGTAGCAAGGTGTTCGCCATAGTGGAGAATGCGGTCGAGCGTTCGAGTTGTAAGCTCCTGCGTAATGGCAACACCGGTCAGCAGGTGCTGGAGTTCCTGGTAGTACTGGTCAAAGGTTGGGTGGATGGGCGATAAGTGTATATTGAGGTTAAGCTTTGCGGTAAGCTGGGTGTGGAAGGTGAAAATGCGATCGAGGATTTCCAGTGCGCGGGTCAGATTCGATTGTTCAGCTAACCGGGCAGCCTGCTCTAAATCGCGGGTGGTAGAGCTGAGGGCAGAGATAATAAGAAGGTGAGGGCTGGAGAATGGCTGCAACCATTGGTAGACGGTCTGGAAATCTTCTGGGGCTTGAAGGATTGATCCACCAATTTTAATAACCCTGGGCGGCATTCCATTTGTCTGGAAATTGCAGTAATGGTTCTATGTTGGAGCGTTACGATGCCTGTTCTTCCCGAACTTTACGCTTCCGCAGCCATAAGGCGTATGGAACAACCGCACAGTAGGCAATGACCAGGACAAAAGGGGCGACGGTGACCGCTAAGAAATTGTTCCATACCTCCGGAATCTTTTGAGGGTCATCCGTGATTGCCGTTGCCATCAGGACATAACCGAACACCATCAGCAGAACCCCAATTCCTAACCAGCGGAAGTTGAGCGGACCCAAGGTAAAGGTCCATCGAGCCTTTTTTACCTGTGTGCGCCGATACCGTTTTGCCATTGACCCTGTTCCGTCGTTTTACGAGTGTACAAATATACAAAAATTTCCAGCAAGTGCCGGTGAGACACAGCTTGTGTCAGTGTGTACACCAATGTCAGTCAGCGATCGGTGTTCCGGACGAAAGCGACTTACGTCCGATGATAGGGGCGAAAGCAGGGATTCCGTTGTCCTGATCTGGCGCTTTCTGCATACAGCGTGAAGAGAGCCGTTGCTTAAGCATCGGGCAGAAGGAGGCCAACTTTTTTATACACCTTCCGCAGGGTTCGGTATGCCCGTTGTCCGGCTGCTTCTGCTCCTTTGCGCAGAATATTTTTGAGTTCGGTTTTCTCTGCCATCAGTTCGTGGAAGCGTTGTTGGAGCGGACGGAGCATTTCGATGAGGGCTTCCGCCAGCGCTTCTTTGAATTCCTTGTACCCTTTGCCTTCAAACTCTGCCACAATGGTTTCAATGGGTTTGCCAGTAGCAACGTGATACAGCGTAACCAGATTGCTGATCCCAGGGCGTTTTTCGGGATCGTAGGCAATGGTACGTTCTGAGTCTGTGACCGCACGCCGGATCTTGCTCCGAATAACATCGGGGGGATCTGTCAGAAATAGCGTGGCTTTTTCTTCAGGGTCCGACTTTGACATCTTTTTTTGTGGGTTCTGCAGACTCATAATCTTTGCCCCGATAGGGGGAATGTAGGGTTCGGGAACGGTGAAGGTGTTGGGATAATAATGGTTGAATCGCTGGGCTAAGTTGCGGGTCAACTCCAGATGTTGCTTCTGATCAGCTCCAACAGGAACTAGGTCCGCCTGATACAGCAAAATATCAGCAGCCATCAGGATGGGATACGTGAACAGTCCAACATTGATGTTTTTCTGCTTTGCCGACTTTTCTTTGAATTGTGTCATCCGGCTGCATTCGCCCATATAGGTGAAGCAACTCAAGACCCACGTCAGTTGGGTATGTGCTGGAACGTGAGATTGGACAAAAATGATGCTTTTTTCAGGATCAATGCCTGCTGCTAAGTAGAGAGCGGCGACCTCCAGCGTGCGCTGACGCAGCTTTGCCGGATCCTGCGGGACCGTTAAAGCGTGCAAATCCACGATGGCAAATAAGCAGTCATATTCCTCTTGCAGTTGCACCCATTGCCGCAGTGCCCCTACATAGTTTCCGATCATCAGGCGGTGAGTTGGTTGCATACCGCTCAAAATAATTTTCTTCCTCGACTTCGATTGTTGCTGTTCCATCGTTGCTTGCTATTTTCTCGTTCGACGGTCCTGGGTTAATCGTTCAGCGATCCGAGTCCAATAGTGCGGTGGAATCGGAGCGGTTCGTCGACGCTCCATCAGCAACTCAAATTGTAAGAGTTTTGCATTGCGCTGCTTGCGAAGCATTTGCTGGCGTTCTTCACTCTGACAGCATTGGAGCAGGTCTTCCATCGTGAGGAGCTCCTTGCGGAGTTCTAACTCCGGCGGCAAATAGCCACTGTTTTTGAGGATACGGTATGCCAGACGCAGTTCAGCGGGCAAATGGGACAGGTCCTCAACTTTCAGTGGCTTACCAAATCCCGGAAGGTTCTCAAAAGCTCCCTGCTGGATCGCTTCCTGGATTTTTTGTTCTGCTAATTTCCACAACATTGCTGTACCGGGTGCGTTTTGTGAACTTGCAAAACTATAGTTTTTGTCGCAGATGATGGATACGTTGTTTGACGCTTCATCCGGCATTGCTGAGCCCCTGGCAGAGCGGATGCGCCCTCGCTCCCTTTCTGAAGTGGTCGGGCAGGAAGCAGTAGTACAACTTCTGCAGCGATTACTGAAACAGAAGCAGCTTCCATCGATGATCTTCTGGGGACCACCGGGCAGTGGGAAGACGACGATTGCCCGGCTACTGGCGAGCGAAGGGGCGTATTATTTTGAGGCATTGTCCGCCGTTTCGGCGACTGTCAAGGATGTTCGGATGGTGCTGGAACGGGCGCGGCAGCGCCAACAACGACAACGCCGTACCCTGTTGTTTCTGGATGAGATTCACCGCTTTACTAAAGCACAGCAGGATGCATTGTTGCCAGCCGTTGAGACAGGATTGATTACCCTTGTGGGCGCTACCACCGAAAATCCATCGTTTAGCGTTATTCCAGCTTTGCTCAGTCGGTGCGTGGTCTATCAACTCCATCCGTTGACACCTGAACAGATCCGCCAGATTGTCGAGCGGGCGCTCCGGACCGATGCTGTGTTGCAGCGTTACACAATTGAGATTCCTGACTGGGAGAGTGTGTACCGATATAGTGGTGGTGATGCGCGCAAAGCGTTAAATCTGCTGGAACTGGCTATCACTACCGGTGGGGAGGAAACAAAGGGCGCCATTCGTCTCACCCATCAGGTTATTCAGCGGCTTGTTCAGCAGGTTTTCCCGGCGTATGATCGCAGCGGGGAGGAGCATTACAATACCATTTCTGCCTTTATCAAGTCGCTCCGGGGATCAGATCCTGATGCTGCGTTGTTATGGTTGGCAAAGATGCTGGAAGCGGGTGAAGATCCACTGTTTATCGCCCGACGGCTGGTGATCTTTGCCAGTGAAGACATTGGGAATGCTGATCCACAGGCACTGCTGTTAGCAACGGCTGCGCTGCAAGCGGTGCAGGCTATTGGGATGCCAGAAGCGCGTATTATTTTAGCGCACGCCACTACCTATTTAGCAGCAGCACCCAAATCCAATGCGGCGTATAAAGCCATCAATGATGCTCAGGCGTTTGTGCGTGCCCATCCGCATCTGCCGGTGCCGTTGCATCTGCGTAATGCCCCAACAACTCTGATGCAGCAAATAGGGTATGGTCGCGAATATCAGTACCCGCACGATTTTCCGGGTCATTTTGTCAATGTTTCCTATTTCCCTGAAAATGTTGGAGAGCAGCAATTTTACATTCCAACTGATCAGGGAATGGAGCAGGAGTTGGCAAAGCGGTTACGGGAGCGCTGGCAACAGCGGTACGGTCCAGATGACGAATGTCGGGGGCAGGACAAGGAGGAAATTGTGAGCGAGTGATCTAAAATAACCCTTTTTTCGCATACGTCTTTGCGGGCTGTCGGGGTGATTTTGTTCAACAACCAGAGGGCTTTCCAATGAAGTTTTCCGCATTCTTTGTGAGTCTCGTGGTCATCTTTGCCCTTGGCTGCGGTGGGAACCAGCAGCAACAGGCGCCGCAGCAAGAGGAAAAAGCAGCGCAGCAAACAATGGAACACTCAGCACAGCAGGCAGGCATTCAGGTAGACATTTCCCAGCTGGCTTCAAACAAATGCCCGGTCTGTGGGATGGATTTAACCAAGCATATGGTAATGGACACCGCACGGTACGAAGGGAAATTGTATGGTTTCTGCTCTGTGGAAGATCGAGAGAAGTTTATGAGTGATCCGGCAAAGTATATGCAGCAGCACCAGGAGATGATGAAAGAAATGATGGAAGGCGAGCATATGGAGGAACACGAGCACGAGATGGGAGAAAAGGAAGAGCACGAACACGAAATGAAGAAAGGGACAAAAGAAGAAGCAAAGGAAAACGTCCAATACTAAGCGTTGAATAGCGATTTACTTCGTTTAGTGGTCGTTCTTTCCGGTGTTTCTCGTAAATTTGCAGTTTGCAAAGCAGACGGTGGAGAGGTGGCCGAGTGGCTGAAGGCGGCGCCCTGCTAAGGCGTTGTACGGGTCACCCCCGTACCGTGGGTTCGAATCCCACCCTCTCCGCTTCCTTTCAATGGATGTGCCGTAAGTTGGAGTAGCTCCCTTGCCAGTTTCCTTCCTGTACATTGTGTGGGATGTTGATCCAGAAATTCTCCAGATCGGGATTTTTCATCTTCGATGGTACGGACTCCTGTTTGCTGCTGCTTTTTTTATCGGCTATTTCTTGATGAAGAAGTTTTTCCGGGAGGAGCGGGTGCCGCTGTCGTATCTGGATGCACTAACGGTTTACGTCGTTGTTGGCACCATTGTTGGCGCCCGACTGGGACATGTGCTGTTCTACGCTCCGGACTATTATTTTGCGCACCCGGTTGAGATTCTGGAAATCTGGAAGGGAGGATTAGCCAGCCACGGCGGAGCTATCGGCATTTTGATTGCACTGTGGCTCTTCACCCGGAAGTATCGGAAAATATCGATGCTGTGGTTGTTAGACCGTTTGGTGATTCCAACGGCGCTGGGAGGGGCTTTTATCCGCATTGGCAATCTCTTCAATTCTGAGATCATCGGCAAACCCACCGATCTGCCGTGGGCCTTTGTTTTTACACGGGTTGATTCCATCCCTCGCCATCCATCGCAGATCTACGAAGCGCTGGCCTATCTGGCTGTTTTTGTGTTCCTCCTGCGGTATTATCGCCGACACCGCCGTTCGCTTCAGCCGGGCAGGCTCTTTGGATGGTTTCTGGTTCTGGTTTTTTCAGCACGCTTTTTGATTGAATTTGTCAAAGAAGTGCAGGAGCCGTTTGAAGCATCGCTGCCACTGGATATGGGGCAAATCCTCAGCATTCCTTTCATCGCAGTGGGATTGTATTTCGTGCTTCGGTCGCCAAAAGCAATTCCGGCTGCTGCTACCCGTTCTTCACATCGAGGATCAAAAACACAGAAGGAGCGAGTGCGATGAGCGCAACGGAAGAACAAAATGGGTTGCCATCGGAATTGCAGCAGGAATTAGAACGGTCATTGTATGATCGGGCAGATCGTATTCATCCAGACGATGAACGATTGGTTGATGAGCGATTAGAGAAGAAAATCCAGTCGCTACTGTCCGGGTCCGCGGTGGTATCCCAGAAATTGCGGGTGTTGATTCAGCGGGTACAACTCCTGTACTCCCTGCTGAAAGATCCGGATTTTTCCCTCCGATGGACAACGAAAGCGCTTATTCTGGCAGCCTTAGTGTATTTCATCAACCCTTTTGATATGGTGCCAGATGTGCTGCCTTTGATTGGTTATGTTGATGATGCTTTTGTGATCGGGCTGGTCATCAACAGCCTCAATGAAGAAATTCGCCGGTATGCAGAGTTTCGAGGTATCCCTCTGGAGGTTGCTGCTTAGAAGGGGATTCTGGCTTCTATGGGAGGAGGAGACTGACAACGGCAGCGGTCAGAAGATTCGCTAAAACACCACCGAACATTGCTTTCACTCCAATTTGTGCGAGCTCTGCTTTGCGCTCCGGAACCAGTCCTCCAATCCCGCCGATCTGGATAGCGATACTACCGAAGTTTGCAAAGCCGCAAAGCGCAAAGGTTGCGAGGTGAATTGTCCGTTCAGAGAGAGTTCCAGCCTGGATGTATTCGCTGAGTTGGGCATAAGCAACGAATTCGTTGAGGGCGATTTTCGTTCCTATCAGTCCCCCGAAGATTTCGACATCCTGGCTGGGAACACCGACAATATAGGCAATTGGGGAAAGCAGTATACCGAAGAATTCCTGAAGCGATTTCGGAAAGCCGTTCCATCCCAGTGGCATCGCAGCGTGGACGTAGAGAAAGTGGAACAGGGCATCTGCCAGCGCGATAAACGCTAAGAAAACGATCAGCATAGCAGCGATGTTGACGGCCAGGCGGACCCCTTCTGTTGTGCCATTAACTGCCGCTTCCAGCACGTTCTGCGATTGCGCATAGATGTTTTCCGGTATCGCTGTTTCTCGATCCAGCTCCTGTCCGGTTGCTGGCACCAGGATCTTGGCAATCATCAAGCCGGCGGGAGCAGAGATGATGCTGGCAGCGATCAGGTCGGTGGCCGGGATACCCATCTGAATGTACCCTGCCAGCACGCCACCAGCGATGGTCACAAAACCACCAACCATCATTGCAAAAAGCTCCGAGCGCGTTGCAACGGAAAGATATGGGCGGACGGTGAGTACCGCCTCGGTCTGTCCAAAAAACACATTCGCCGCTGCTGCCAGCGATTCGATGTTCGAGGTGCGGAGCGTCTTCTGCATCAACCATCCCATTGCATAAACGATCTTTTGCATAATGCCTAAATGGTAGAGCACTGCCATCACCGCCGAGAAAAAAATGATCGTAGGCAGAATGGTGAAGGCAAAAATGAACCCGAAAGTTTCGCGATAAGCAGGGTCTACCAGGCGACCAAAGACAAACTGCGCTCCTTGTTGCGCAAAGCCTAAGAATCTGGTCACTGCATCGCCCAACCACTGGAAACCATCCACAATACCGGGGACTTTCAGAACTGCGAAGGCAAAGAGAAACTGGAGAGCAAAGCCCCAGAGTACAATCCGCACAGGAAAAGCCCGCCGGTTTTCTGATAAACTCCAGGCAACCAGTAAGATCAATGCGATACCTGCCAGCCCGATCAGTTGCATCGGCGTTATTCCACCGTCACACTCTTTGCCAGATTCCGGGGCATGTCCACGTTGCATCCCCGCTCAACGGCAATGTAATACGCCAGGAGCTGCAGCGGAATAACACTCAACACCGGTGTGAAATATGGAAGTGTTCTGGGAATGTAGATGGTGTGATCTGAAACGTCGGCGATTTTGCGATCACCTTCGGTTGCGATTGAAATGATTTTTCCGCCCCGAGCTCGAACTTCTTCGATATTGGAAAGGATTTTTTCATATAGCTCATCTCGAGGCGCAATGAACACTACCGGCATATTTTCGTCGATCAGCGCAATCGGTCCGTGTTTCATTTCAGCCGCAGGGTATCCTTCAGCGTGGATGTAAGAAATTTCCTTCAGTTTCAGAGCCCCTTCCAGAGCAACGGGGAAGTTGTAAGAGCGTCCCAGATAGAGGAAGTTTGCCGCATCTTTGTACTGAAGAGCGACGTGCTGGATCAGATCCGCCTGTTCCAGAATTTGCTGGATCTTCTCCGGGATCGCTTGCAGCTCACGGAGCAGGGTACGCCCATCTTCTGGCGAGAGATGTCGCATCCGCCCCAGGTAGATTGCCAGCAGCGAAAGTACAGCTAATTGAGAGGTAAAGGCTTTGGTGGAAGCGACTCCAATTTCTGGACCAGCGTGGATATAAACGCCGGCATCTGTCTCACGCGCAATGGTGCTACCCACGACATTGACGATGCCCAGTGTGGTAGCACCCCGGAGTTTGGCTTCCCGAATGGCTGCCAGTGTATCAGCCGTTTCTCCGCTCTGTGAGATGGCGATAACAATGTCGTCCTTGGACAGTACCGGATTGCGATATCGAAATTCGGAAGCGTATTCTACTTCCACCGGGATGCGGGCAAGGTCTTCGATGAGATATTCGCCTACCAGTGCTGCGTGCCACGAGGTACCACAGGCGGTGAGGATCAGCCGCTGTGCACGCTGTAATTTGTCAGCAACAGGACGCAATCCTCCAAGACGGACATTCCCATCTTCCAGAAGGATTCGTCCCCGGCAGGCGTCACGAAAGGTGGTGGGTTGCTCAAAAATTTCTTTGAGCATAAAGTGTTCGTACCCACCTTTTTCGATTTGCTCCAGATCATATTCGATTTTGAAAACTTCTGGAGCACTTGGCTGGTTGTCAATGGTGCGGATTTCATATTCACCCTGCTGAATGAAGCTTATCTCGTTATCCTGGAGAAAGATCACGTTGCGGGTATATTGAATGACCGCCGCAGCATCTGAAGCAACAAAATTTTCATTGTTGCCTAAGCCAATCAGCAGGGGACTTCCCCGACGAGCAGCAATCAGTAGGTCGGGTTCTAAGGGGGAAACAATTGCAATGCCAAAAGTACCTTCAACCTCTGCCAGTGCCAGACGAACAGCTTCCCGCAGGTCACCCACCTTGTCGTAGAAAGACCGGATGAAGACGGTCAGTACTTCCGTATCGGTTTCCGTCTTGAGCTGGTATCCTTCCCGAAGCAACTGCGTTCGAATCGCCTGGTAGTTTTCAATGATGCCGTTATGGACTAAAGCCAATTGCCGATCCTGATCAGTATGGGGATGGGCGTTGATGTCATTCGGAACACCGTGCGTTGCCCATCGCGTATGCCCAATGCCGATGGTACTCGGAATTGATAAGGATTCAACGGTCGTGGCTAAATCGTTCACTTTTCCTGCTCGCTTGATTACGTGGAGCTGTTGCCGGTCATCGAGTACAGCAATACCTGCTGAATCATATCCACGGTATTCTAGGCGTTTGAGACCCTGAATTAGAATCGGAACAACCGGGCGATAGCCGATGTATCCCACAATACCACACATTGCGCACAGTCCTATTGGGTTAACAATCGGATGTTTTTCGGTCCGAATAGTCGAACAAGTTTGTCGATTGTTTGAAGGTCCGCTGAAAGCAAGTGCCGCTGCGCTTCGTATCGCTCCACCGTTCCATTTTTGTGGATGCTGAAGTAAAGCTTGCAGTTGCCTGTCGCCTGCTGGGCTAAGGCTTGAAGTTGTTCCACCATCAGATCGGTGAGTTGATCAGCAGAGATGCGAACGTGAATTCCCTTAATGAAACGCCGGATAGCGTCCTGTAATTCCCATATCTGATCTACCCGGATTCGAGGGGTGCCATTGTTCAGCTCTAAGGTTCCCTGAATCACGACAAAGTTGTTTTCCTGCAGTAGAAACGCTGCGCGTTCGTAGGCATCGCTCCAGAAAGCGCATTCATATTTGTGGTGGAAATCGTCCAGGGTGCAAAAAGCGATTTTCTTTTCTCTGCGATCCCGTTTTTCCTGAATGTTGGAAATGACCCCGCACACTTTGATGGTTTGTCCTTTGAGCCGCTGCATCGCTTCTGGTTTGGGTGAAAAGGTGCGGAAAGATTGAATGAAGGGATAAAAGCGCTGGAGTTGGTGAGCGGAAAGAAAAATCTTCAGATACTCTTTTTCCCGCTGCATTTGTTCCAGCAGTGACCACGGCTCTACGGAGGGTAATGACGGTTCTTTGATCATCGCACTCAGATCTTGATTGCCAAAGAGCGTATTGGTCTGGTTCGCTTGTGCCTGTTGGTAAGCGTGGGCATATTCCAGAGCGCTGTCGATAGCGGCGAATAATTGCGCCCGCTTTCCGGGATGAATGCTATCAAAAGCGCCAGCACACACCAGTGCTTCCAATACCCGTTTGTTGATCAATCGGGTATCCAGACGGCGGACAAAATCAAAGAAGGATTGATAAGGACCATTGTCCTGGCGTTCCTGAACGATCAGTTGCGCAGCCGCAACGCCAGTGTTTTTGATCCCTGCCAACCCAAATCGAATCGTATTGTCCTGGGCAGTGAAAAACACATCAGAGGCATTGACATCGGGCGGAAGAATTTCGATGCCGAAGGAACGAGCATCTTCAATCAGCATTCCCACCGTGTCCAGATTGTTGAATTCCGCCGACATATTCGCGGCTAAGAATTCTGCGGGATAGTGAGCTTTCAGCCAGGCGGTCTGGTAAGCCAGATACGCGTAGGCGGCAGAGTGAGATTTATTGAAACCATACTGGGCGAAGCGCTCAATCAATTCAAAAATTTCTTCTGCCAGCTTCCGATCAAAGCCATTTTTGACTGCCCCTTCGATGAACGCAGAGCGCTGCTTTTCCATCAGTGCAGCATCTTTTTTCCCCATTGCGCGCCGCATCAAATCCGCCTGGGCTAAGGAAAAGCCGGCGATGTCGCGCGCTAATTGCATCACCTGTTCCTGGTAGATGATGATGCCGTATGTTTCCTTGAGTGTTTTTTCCATCACCGGGTGGAGATAAGTGACCGGGCTTTTGCCGTGTTTGCGCGCAATGTATTCGGGAATATTTGCCATTGGGCCCGGCCGATTCAAAGCGTTCATTGCTATGAGATCGTAAATCGAAGTTGGCTTGAGCTCGCGAAGCGCTTTCTGCATAGCAGGGGCTTCAAATTGGAAAATCGCTGTGGTTTTCCCTTCGCCTAAGAGCTGGTACGTTTTTGCATCTTCTAAGTCTACGTGGTCAATGTCGATCTGAACATCGTAGTTCTGCTGGATAAGGTCTAAAGTGCGGTCGATAATGGACAGGGTGCGGAGTCCCAGAAAGTCCATTTTCAGAAGACCAACTGCCTCCAGATCTTTCATGTTGTACTGCGTTGCCACTTCCGTTTGCGGGGATTTGTAGAGGGGAACGTAATCAATCAACTTCCCCGGCGCGATCACAACGCCAGCAGCGTGGAGCGAGACATTGCGGCACAGACCTTCCAGAATGAGTGAATACTCCACTAACTGCTGCATTTTCGGATCATCGGTGTCTTTGAGCCACCGGAGTTCTGGAAGCTCCAGCGCTTCCTTTAAGGGCGTTACTTTGCCAAACACAACTGGAATGTGTTTGGTAATGTTATTGATTGTTGTGTGCGGAATGCCCAGGACTCGACCGACATCTTTGAGCACAGCGCGAGCGGAGAGTGTGCCAAAGGTAATAATCTGCGCTACGGCGTCGCTTCCATATCGCTGTCGCACGTATTCGATCACCTGATCCCGCTTGTCGTCACTGAAATCGACGTCGATATCAGGCATTGTGACCCGTTCCGGATTCAGAAAGCGTTCGAAAAGCAGGTTGTATTTGAGCGGATCAATATCGGTGATACCGATTGCGTAAGAAACCAGGCTGCCAGCAGCAGATCCGCGTCCCGGTCCCACGCGGATGCCCATCTGGCGAGCTGCGTTGATAAAGTCCTGAACAATGAGGAAGTAGCCGGCGTATCCCATCTGCTGGATAATACGCAATTCAAAATCTGCACGCTCTTGAACTTCGGGCGTGATTTCCCCATAGCGGCGGCGAAGTCCTTCGTACGTAAGGAATTGTAGATACTCATCCAGCGATTTATCTGCATGCTCCGGTGGAAGCTCAAATTTGGGGAGTAATGGTTCTTTGTTCAGCGTGACGTTGCATTTCTCAGCAATTTCTAATGTGGTTTCAATTGCTTCTGGATAGTCCCGGAAGAGTTCGACCATTTCCTCGGTCGATTTCACATACATTTCGGGCACGCGATAGCGCAGTTTCTTCAGATCAACTTTGTGGCTGGAGCTGGCGTCCCGAATGTGGAGAAACACGTTGTGAGCCTGGGCGTGTTCTTTTCGGATATAGTGGCAATCATTTGTTGCTACCAGTTTTGCACCTAATTTTCTGGCTAATTTGGGCGCATATTCCAGGATGATTTCGTCTTCCGGGAGTCCGTGGTTCTGGATTTCGATATAGAAATCATCGCCGAACAGGTCTTTGTAGAAAACAGCAGCCCGGTAAGCACCCTCAAAATCGCCTTTGAGCAAATAGGAGTTAATCTCGCTGGCTAAACAGCCGGAGGTTGCAATCAACCCTTCGTGATATTTCTCCAGCAGTTCTTTATCGATGCGGGGTTTGTAGTAGAACCCTTCCAGGTGAGCGTAAGAAGTGAGTTTCACAAGGTTGTGGTATCCAGTTTCATTTTTTGCCAGCAGGAGCAGATGATAATAGTTACGCTGATTTTTCTGGCGGTTTGTTGCAATCTTCTCAAATCGGCTGCCAGTTGCCAGGTAAACTTCACATCCTAAGATCGGTTTGATTCCCGCAGCGTGTGCTTTGCGATAGAATTCAACGATGCCGAACATTACGCCGTGGTCAGTCAAAGCGATCGCTGGTTGGTTGTGTTCTCCAGCCGCAGCGACCAGATCGGCTGGAGTGCAGGCAGCGTCTAAAATAGAATAGTGCGAATGGTTGTGCAGGTGTACAAACTGCGGCATAAGTTGTTAGATATCGATTGTCCGACTCCGTTTTCCGAAACTTCAAAATTATGAAAAATTTCACAGCAAAGAATCCTGCCATAGCGAAAGTTGGAGAAGTCTGTAACAAACGAGCAAAAGAATTGAACAAGGTGTGCAGTGCAGGGATGGAGCAGTAGGATTTCGGAGCCTTGTACGCAAAAGAGTTGCCGAGTAGATGCTGGCTGCATCTGCGTAGAAGAGAGATGGAAACAGTAACTTTATGGGAGGACGAAGTGTGTTCTTTCGCTGTTCGCAAATTGTTTGTTAAATTTCGGAATTCTTAAAAGGTGAAGTGCAGACAGAAGCGGAATGCGGATCGTCGCGATTGTGATAGGAATCAGTGTTGGGGCAATAGTGGCCTGCTATGGGCAGTTTCGGCAGGCAACGCCGCTGGTGCCAGGCTCTGATGTTGCTCATTCTATATTCGGCGAAATAGGAGTCGGAGGGATTCGACAGGTGGGAGTGTTTCAGACAGCGTGCCATTGCCAGTTTGATAACGGTGTTGGGAAGCAATACGAAGTTCAGATAGGATATGCTGTTCGGTATGGTCGTTGGTGGGGAGCTTCCGTTACAGCCGGGATGACCTTGTGGCGCTGGCATGCAGCGTACCGGGAATACGAGTATATTCCCTTTCGAAATCCTGCAACGCAGCAATCAGAAGTTGTGAACGTACTGGTTCGAAATGATGCCTGGGCGAGTTTGCAGGGAATGCTGCTCTCTGTGCGGGGCGTGATCTATCCCTTCAAGCCGGTCTTCTTCCAGATTGGACCACAGTTGCAATGGTGGCTGCGAACAAACCGGCGACACCAACAGACCCTGGAAACAACGCTTGCGCAAACGGCTGCTGGACAGGAAGTATGGGTGACCTGGGAGAATGGAACAAAAGCGCAGATCGTGGAAGATGGACAATTTGAATCGGTACTACCGGTGACCTTAGGGCTAACGGCGGCACTGGGTATAGAAATGCCGGTAACGCGGCAATGGTATTTGCGAGCGACGATTGTGGCTGGTTATGCGCTTACAGCATTGGATGCACAACAATTACGCCTGGTGTCGGTGCTGGGAATGATCGGTGGGCAATACCTGTTTTAGGAAGTAGTTGGATGTTCGGATGAGCGCTTGTGCTTTTCTGCTTTCAGAACGCGAGAGAGAGTAAAAATGGCAAGTGCAGTAACTGTTGTCCAGCTTATGAGCCAGAGTAATAAACCGCCGGTTGTCATTGTGTTTTTCTCCATTATTTGTTCAATCAAGTACAAAAATACAAAATGAGAGGGATAAACAAACAAGACAGGAGAGTGAAGCGATGCAGCAAATGCGAATCTTTTTCTTCGGGACGCTAATCTTGGGTGTTCTTCTGGTAGTAGGTAATACCGTTGTAGAAGCAAAAAAGCGGCAGCCTGAGTCCGTGTCACAGGATAAGCAGGTGCCCACTTTTTACTTGTATGCTGCGGAAATTGTGACTCCTCCTGAGCAGGAGGAAGATGAAGATCAGCAGCCGATCAGCAAGAAGATTCGCATTATCAATCTGGGACCGATTGTGAATTCACCATATCTGGAGTACGCCCCTGCTATCAGTGTGGATGGTAAGACGTTGTATTTTGTTTCCAATCGTCCCGGCAGCATTCCAAATCCGGATGGAGAACCGTCACACGATTTCTGGGCGGCGACCAAAGAAAATCGATACGATACGGTTTTCCATAAACCTTTTAACATTGATCCAAACTCACCCTACGGAGAGTTTGGCTTGAACACGTGGCGCAATGAGGGGGTAATGGCGATTACAGCAGATCAGCAGATGATCTTTTTTACCGCCTGCGATCGCCCTGATGGTTTGGGATCCTGTGACATTTACGTTGCGGAAATTCAGGGGGATAAATGGGGGAAGCCGAAGAATTTAGGACCTAATGTGAATACAGAACACTGGGAATCGCAACCAACAATCACCAGCGATAAAAGCCGCCTGTATTTTGCATCCAATCGTCCTGGGGGACAGGGTGGCATTGATATCTGGTACTCGGATTACGATTTTGAGTTCGATGAATGGAAGCCGGCGAAAAATCTGGGACCGGTAATTAACACGCCAGGGATGGATTGGTCTCCTTTCATCGCCGCTGATGATCGGACGTTATTTTTCTCTTCAAATGGGCACGAACCGAACCTGGGGGGGCTAGACTTCTATTATTCCCGCCTGGATGATCAAGGGAATTGGTCAAAACCGATCAATCTGGGACCACCGATCAACACGGAGGAAGATGAGGCGTTTATTTCTTTGCCAGGATCGGGCGATATTATCTACTTTGCCTCAAAACGAGAAGATTTGCCGGGGTTCCAGGGAGATTTTGACATCTTTATGGCATTTGTTCCGACGTACTTCCGCACGGTCAATTTAGGTGTACAGGTCAAAGATGAATGTACAGGCGCAGATATTCCGGCAAAGGTATCCATTTTTAATCCGGTAACGAACCGGACCGTTGAGGATAGCGTCGATGGAGAGCGGCGAAAGCAAGTAGAACTGGTGATCCGGGATCAGGATTTTGGTCCTCGAGAGGATTCTATCCAGCGGATTGGGCTGGTGATTACAGCTTTTAATCCGCGGTATGGCAAAACAGTTGATACCGTCTATGTCGATCGCCCCAAGGCAGTGCAGGATGAGGAGAAAGCAAAGCAGGCGATTGATTTGCCGCCCGCTGTTCTGTATCTTGGACAACGACCCAGGCTGGAAGCGGAAATGGATTTTGCTGATTACATTAAGCGGACGGGCGGAACCTTTAAGGGGCTGGTGATGGAGGAGGTTGTTGTGCGATCGCTCCATCCGCTGCTAAATTATGTCTTTTTTGATCTGGGCTCTGCAAAAATTCCTGATCGGTACATTTTGTTCAAATCGCCAGAAGAGACGCAGGATTTCACTGACGAAACGATCCCTGGTGGGACGCTGGAAAAGTATTACCACATCCTCAATATCATCGGGTATCGGTTGAAGAAACATCCGAAAGCGAAAATCGAAATCGTCGGCTGTAATGACAACACGACTCCAGAAGAGAAAAAGGGCGGGAAAAAGTTGTCCCGCGCGCGAGCGGAAGCGGTGTTCAACTATCTGAAAAACATTTGGGGCATTAGTCCTGACCGAATGAAGATTAAAGTACGCAATCTTCCCAAGGTGTACTCAAATCTGCGTGATACTGCTGGAATCAAGGAAAACCGGCGAGTCGAAATTCTGTCGAATGACTGGGAAATTCTCAAACCGATCCTGGATGTAGACAAAACGCGCTTCCCGTCACCGGAGGAAATGACCTTCTTTATGGACAATGGCATTGAAGATGCGCTGGTAGCAGCTCGCAAGATTGTCATTACTCGAGGTGATAAATCCTGGAATGAGTTGACAGATATTGGTACAACTGAGAAATCATATGTGTGGAACTGGCAAAGCCGGGAAGGAACGTATCCGGAAGACGAAGTACCGTTTAAAGCGAAATTGGTGGTTATTAGCAAAAACAATCGCACTTGTGAATCGTTGCCTATTTATATCAAGGTCAAGCAAGTAACGACGGAAGAAATGTTGGCACAGAAAGTTGCCACCAAGACCTTGGAAAAGTATAACCTTATTCTCTTTCCGTTTGATCGCTATGATCCCGGACCGTTAAATGAACGCATTTTGAAGGAATACATTTATCCTCGGATCTTCCCCTCCTCGGAAATTGAGATTGTTGGGCATACCGATATTGTTGGCTTGTATGATCACAATAAGCGTCTTTCGGAGAATCGGGCAAAGGCAGTAGCGAAAGCTATTCGACGGTTTGCAAAGGGGAAATACAAGGAATTGAAAGTGCGAGGAGTGGGGGAAGACGATCCACTCTATACCAATTTGTTGCCAGAAGGTCGATTTTATAACCGAACCGTCCAGATCATCATCCAAACGCCGTTAGAAGATATTCAAAAAGCGCAACAACAGCAGCCATAGAAAATGGGAACGCAGCAGTGTGTAACATAAAAACGAAGGGTGGAGCAATGAAAAAAACAATGTGGATTTTTTCAGTGTTGTCTTTCGTGGTCTCGTTGTTAAACGCACAGGTGTCACCGTACAGGGTTCCCAGTGCCGCCGAATTGTTAAGCAATGGAACGAACGGACGGGAATTCTGGATAGCAATACCGCAGAATGAGTATGTTCGTTTTGCCAGCTCACGGAACATTGTTGAAATTTACATTGCCTCGGCTTATGAAACTGATGTCACAGTTCACGCACCGAATGCAGATTTTGGACCTTATACAGCCCATATCAAGCCGATGGAAGTTGCTATTTTGACCACCAGAGGCAGTCAGCACTTCCCTCCTTTGCCATTTGAGTTAGAGATGCGGGATGAAGGGGGAAATCGATCTGGCAAAGCCATTCATATCACGGCTGATCAGCCAATCGCAGTGTATGTTATGTCAGCCATTGCAACAACTGCTGAAGGGTATATGGCGCTGCCCACGGAAGTGTGGGGGAAGAAGTACATTCACGTTGGGTATTATGACTTCTGTGATGGTTGCACTCCAGGGAGCAATGTTACATGGAAACGCGGATCGGGATTTATCGTACTTTCAAAATTTGATGGAACCGTTGTCCAGATTCGGCTGAAAGGGACAGGAGAGGGACGGCTCTATAGTCCTCGCAGTCCAGCGCCGGGAGATGGTGAACTGATCCGTTTTCCCCGAGATTGGGGCAAGACTTACACTATTACATTGAACGAAGGAGATGCGTATGTGATTCAAACCCGCGGTGATTTTCAACACGCGCTGTTTGATATCAGCGGGACAGAGATCATTGCGAACAAACCAATAGGGGTTCTGTCATTTCACGTACGGACCCAGATGCCGCTGGCAGCACCGTGGGCGCCGCGGGATCACCTTTCCACAATGTTGCCACCTGTCCACGCGTGGGGAAGACAGTATATCACCGGGGAATTGTTGCGGGAAAATCGAGGGGATTATTTCCGCATTATTGCGGCAGAGGATAACACCCAGTGGGAAGTCAAATGGTATGACAAGCAAACAGGAGAGCTCTTAGGACAGTTGTCCGGGCTGCTGCGGAAAGCGGGGGAATTCTATGATTATCTCAATGACTGGAATCCACCAAACATTGAGTCCATCCGGGGGTTTTCTGTCTGGAAAGCTGATAAACCGGTGATGGTGCTTCAGTACTCCTATTCTGCTTCGTGGGATGGTGCCAATGAATACGATCCCTTTTACTTCTGGGTTGTTCCTGTTGAACAATACACCAAAGGAACGGTATTTGAAACACCGGCACGGGTGCGATATTCAAAAAATTATTTCAACCTGTTAGCTATCGGTAACCCAGATGACGAAAGTAAGCAGGGATTGAAGTCCATCAAAATTGATGGCAAGCCAGTATGGCAGCAGGATCCCGGATTCCTGGTGCGCCAGATACCGGGAACAGATGTGTATTACTCCGTACTTCAGGTCACACCGGGTCCGCATTATATTGAAGGCGATGCTCCTTTCGGCGGATATATTTACGGCTTTACGGTGGTAGAATCCTATGGGTGGCCCGCTGCGACTGCCGTTAACAAAATTGATGAGCTGGATACCTTAGAGCCAGTGCTGGAATTCGTGGAAGACTGCGGCGATTATGACTTTACCGCCTGGGAGGAACGCAACGGTAAACCCAACGATAACCCCCGCCAGATTGACCAGGGAGTCAGCAAGATCGAGCTGATTCCGGAAAAAAGTTTCAATTATCGGCTGGTCCTGGTTGATCCGCCAAGGCTGGAAAACACCGGTGAGAAGATTTCCCCTGCCAAGTTCCGCCTGGAAGTGATCGACAAATCTCAGGATGCGCAGGCGTATTTCATCGTTGTGGATCGGGCGGGCAATGTTGCATATGACAGCGTGTTTTACGAAGCGCCGAAGTTGGTGCCGTCAGATACCCTAGTGTTTTTCGATACCGTGCGGGTCGGCAAGAGCCGGACGCTGCTGCTGGCGGCGGTTAACGAAAGTGATTCAATGCTGGTAGTGGAGGAATTGCGGTTGCAGGTAGGTGATGAGTTTGAGATTATATCAGTCACACCTGATATTCCGGCAAGCCTGGCAGCAGGCGATACGATGTGGGTAGAGTTGCGGTATACGCCAAAAGATGAGCGGAGCGATCCGGAGGATTGGGACATTGATTCGTTGTTTGCAACGACGCCGTGCGTGGAGTTTCCGCTGGCAGAATTGCGGGGACAGGGCGTGTTGCCGCATATCGTGGTAGGCGATTGGGATGCCGGACAGGTGCCGGTTGGACTGACCCGGTGCAATAGTGAAGATGTAGAGAACTTTCGGTGGACAATCGAAATCCGCAATCCGGGCAGCACGGTGC
>JALWJX010000036.1 GCA_026996895.1 Candidatus Kapaibacterium sp. | reverse complement strand
GCGGCTTTCAAATCTTTTCTTTACAGGATCTCCGATCGGTCTCTGAGGACGGCGTGGAATTCCGCTCCCATATTGATGGATCAAAGCATTTTTTTACGCCGGAGAAAGTCATTGACATTCAGCGGAGCATTGGCTCCGACATTATGATGGTGCTGGATGAATGCCCACCCTATCCGACTTCGTACCGGGAGATGCAGCAAGTGGTTGATCGAACGATTCGATGGGCTAAGCGGTGTCGGCAGCAGTGGCAAACACAGCCGCCGCTCTACGAATGGCGGCAATGGTTGTTTGCTATCGGGCAGGGCGGAGTGTATCGAGATTTGCGCCAGCAATGCCTGGAAGCACTAATAGCAATGGACTTTCCCGGTTATGCTATTGGTGGTCTGGCAGTTGGAGAACCAATAGAACAGATGCTGGAGGTTGTGGATTGGTCGACCGATTGGATTCCGGTGACGAAACCCCGGTACTTAATGGGAGTTGGTACACCGGTTGACATTCTGGAAGCCATCGATCGTGGCGTGGATATGTTCGATTGCGTCCTGCCAACCCGTAATGCCCGCAATGGACAGTTGTTTACGACGCGTGGCAAGCTCAACATCCGGAATGCGAAATTTCGCGGCAGCCGTGAGCCAATCGATCCAAGATTGCCGTATTACGTTTCTCAGGAGTTCACTCTTGGCTATCTCCACCATCTGTTTCGTGCAAAGGAAATCCTCGGACTTCAATTAGCAACATTGCAAAATCTGGCGTTCTATCAATGGCTGGTGCAGACGGCTCGCCAGAAAATACGGCAAAACAGATTCCGTCAATGGAAAGAATCGTTTATTCAGCAGTGGACGGCGACGGGACGAGTGGCAACATAAATTTTTTAACGGGATTTTAAAAACAAACGGAAGGTTCTGCCAATGATGATGTGGGTTCTGGGTTTTGCACCGCCACCGCAGCAGGGTGGTGGGGGAGATCCAATGTCAGGACTGATCTCGACTTTTGTAATGTTCGGTGCGATTATTCTCATTTTTTACTTTTTCATCATCCGGCCGCAGAAGAAACGACAGCAGGAGCACGAGAAGCTGCTGCAGAATTTGCGCAAAGGGGATCGGGTGGTGCTGGCAAGTGGAATTTATGGAACGATCTCTGAAATTGAAAATGGCACCATTCTGTTGCAAATTGCGGACAATGTTCGGGTGAAAGTAGATAAAAATGCTGTTGCCAGTGTTGTAGAGAAAAAATAGTAGAGAATGTTCAACGGATGGGAACGCAGGAGCAGCGGACGTTAGACACCGTTGAGGAAGCGATAGAAGCAATCCGGCAGGGGCAATTGGTCATCGTTGTCGATGACGAAGAGCGGGAGAACGAGGGAGATTTCATTACCGCGGCGCGGAATGTAACCCCGGAAATTGTGAACTTTATGGCAAAATACGGGCGGGGATTGATCTGTGTGGCACTGACGGAAGAGCGGTGCGAAGAGCTTCGACTGGATCCGATGGTGCCGGAAAGCACAGCACTGCACGAAACCTCCTTTACCGTGTCGGTCGACCTGAAAGGACACGGCGTTACGACCGGTATTTCGGCAGAGGATCGAGCGAAGACCATCCGGGCGTTGATTGATCCGAAGACACGCCCTGAAGATCTGGCACGTCCGGGACACATTTTTCCGCTTCGGGCAAAAAAAGGTGGCGTTTTGCGGCGGGCAGGACATACCGAAGCGGCGGTGGATTTAGCCCGGCTGGCTGGATTTGAGCCGGCAGGGGTATTGGTGGAGATTATGAACGATGATGGCTCAATGGCCCGTTTGCCGGAACTGCGCCGGCTGGCACAGCGCTTTGGGTTGAAAATTATCTCGATCAATGACCTGATTGCCTATCGTATGCGGCACGAACGGTTGATCCGCCGCGAGATAGAAGTCTTTTTGCCAACCAGGTATGGCGAGTTCCAGTTGATTGCTTATACGCAACTCACCACCGGCGAACTCCATCTGGCATTGAAGAAAGGCGACTGGGAAGAGAATGAGCCGGTGCTGGTGCGCGTGCACTCTTCGTGCCTTACTGGGGATATTCTCCATTCCCTGCGTTGCGATTGCGGCGATCAACTGCATAAGGCGATGGAAATGATCAGTGCAGAGGGCAAAGGTGTACTGGTCTATATGCGACAGGAAGGACGAGGGATCGGACTGTTGAATAAGCTGCGTGCTTATAAGCTGCAAGAGCAGGGAATGGACACCGTGGAGGCGAACCTTCATCTGGGATTTAAGATGGATGCCCGCGATTACGGGATTGGAGCGCAGATTTTGCGAGATCTGGGGGTTCGGAAAATCCGACTTCTGACCAATAATCCCAGGAAACGAGTGGGGCTGGAAGGATATGGTCTGAAAATTGTCGAGAATGTCCCGATCATCATACCACCAAATCCGCATAATTGCAAGTACCTGAAGACCAAGCGGGACAAAATGGGACATCAGTTGCCACAATGGGATGAAGAATTGTTCCCCTTTTGTTTGAAGTGACGTTCCAGTTGACAGTGAGTAAGAGGAACAAACAGGAATAAAAAACGATGAGTGCGAAGTTTGTCTATTTGTCCAGGGCAAAGATCCAGGAGTTAGAAGCAGAACTGAAAGATTTGAAAACACGAGGTCGAAAGGAAATCGCCCAGAAAATTGCGGATGCCCGTTCGCACGGTGATTTGCGGGAAAATGCCGATTATGATGCTGCAAAAGAGGAGCAGGCGCACTTAGAACGACGCATTGCCTACCTGGAGGACATCCTTTCACGGGCCCGGACGATTGATCCGAAAGAGTTTGAGCCGGGCGTTGCGGCATTGCTGACCAGGGTCCGGGTTCGCAACGTGAAAAATGGCTATGAGATGGAGTATGTTCTGGTGAGCCCGGAAGAGTCGGATATCAATCAGAACAAAATTTCGGTGACGTCGCCGGTAGGCAAAGCACTGATGGGGAGGCGAGAGGGGGAAACGGTGAAAGTCAAAGTGCCAGCAGGATGGTTGGAACTGGAAATTCTCTCCGTTGAGCGAGTGGATTGAGCAGTACCAGGGATTAAACTTTTCACTACATCCGCCAGTCGAAAAGCTGGTTTTTTGATGATAACGAAACTTTGCAATAATGATGGAGTTTGGTTTGGCAGTGCCCAGCGACGCGGAAATCCTGCAAGCGTTTGCTGATGGAGATATCGAAGCCGCTGCTGCTGCTTTTGTACGCAAATATCAGGCTTTTGTGTATGCAACGGCTTACCGATTCCTGCAATCTCGCGAGGATGCTCTGGATGTTTCGCAAGAAGTCTTTCTCCGTGCCATTCAGCATATTCATCAGTTCCGGGGCGACAGCAGCATCAAAACCTGGCTTTATACCATTACCCGGAATGCGGCAGCGTCATGGGTGCGCAAGTATCGTCGGGATTTACCAATCCCGGAGGATTTCGACCCAAACCAGCGGCTGGTATCTGCCGAAGCACCGCCCGACCAGCAGGTAGAGGGCAGGGAGTTGCAGGATATTCTGGATCGCATTATTCTGCAACTTCCGGAGAAACAGCGGGAGGTGTTTGTCCTGCGCTACATTGAGGGAATGTCTTACGAGGAGATTTCAAAAATCACCGGTACCAGTGTCGGCGGACTCAAAGCCAATTATTTC
The DNA here is from genome assembly GCA_026996895.1 of Candidatus Kapaibacterium sp. Classification (GTDB taxonomy): domain Bacteria; phylum Bacteroidota; class Ignavibacteria; order Kapaibacteriales; family WFXC01; genus WFXC01. The sequence goes on along the minus strand of JALWJX010000036.1, from coordinate 18,120 downwards.
CACGCTATTAAGAAAATTGGCGCAAAGTTACGGGAGTATGGCTATGAAATTCCAGAATAAAGCACTGCGTGACGAATTACTGGATCTGGTGGCGGGGACGTTGTCCGGATCTCAGAAGCAAATGGTAGAGGAAGCCATTCGGCGCGATGCGGCGTTGCAAAAGGAATGGGAATTCTGCCGTTCGGTGTTGCAGTACGTTGAAGCTGCTCAACTGTCGGAGAAGTACGAGACCGAAGCAGCACCAATAGCAGATCAAGTTACCGCTCAGCTCCGTCAGTTGCATATGGAGGCTGAGGAGTTGCAATATCTGCTGCCAGACTACTACGCTAATGCATTGCCGGAACAGGAACGACGCCGTATTGCGGCAGCGCTGGAATGCAATCCGTTTTTGCGGCGCGCGTATGAAGAAATCCAGCAAACGCTGAAAGCGGTTGATGCAGCACAATGGCAGCAGAAGTATGAGCGGGAGGCACGGACGCTGTCGGTGATCGTTACTGAGCAACTGAAACACCGGCTGCGGTGGCGCTTTCAGTGGCAATGGGCTCTGGCGCTGGGACTGACACTGGTGTTGCTTGCAGTTGCCCTCATTACCCCGGCTGCCAGAGAATGGATTGCAGAGGAGCCTGCGCCAGATCTGGTGCTGACAGAAGAGCGTACGGAGGACAGTGGGCTTTTGGAAGAACTGCCTATTTTTTCAGAAGTCTGGTACGAAGATGAGCTGGTGCAGCCGGAGGAAATCGAGCAATTGGTAGAGAGTCTGGCATCGATCGAAGATGACGATGAGGAAACTGGAGATTTCTGGCTCGATCCCGGATGGTTTATAGAAGAAACAAACGGAGATCAATCTGGAGGGGAATCGTTATGAGGTGGAAGCGGAATACAATGCTGGCGTTACTGGCAGTGAGTGGATGGATTTTTCTGGGATTCTTCCATATGCAGGCTAATCCGCAGAATCCAGCATTCAGGAAATTGCAACAGTTCAAAAAGTTGCAGCTTATTGAGTATCTGGATCTGGATGATAAAGTGGCGGAGAAGTTCTTTGTTGTTTATAACCGTTCCCAAAAGCAAGTGGAAGCGCAGCGGAGAAAAATTCGTCAGCTTACTGCCCGACTGAATGAAGCAATGCGATTGCACGACACGGAGATGGTCAAAAAGTACAATTCAGAACTGGTGCAGGCACACCGGGAGTTGAACCGGACTATTGAGCAATCGTTGACGGAAATTCGGCGGGTGCTGGGAGAAGAAAAGTTTGCAAAATTTCTGATCTTTGAATCCCGATTTCGGGATGCTATCAAAAAGTTTCGGGAGCGCCGAAAGTCCCGACGTTTGCCCCGATAGCATGTCTGAAGAGATGCTGAAACGCGCTCAGTAGTAAATTACGGTTTTTGATCCAGCGGAGTCTCAATGATGATGCGAACGGTGCGGGAGTATGCCCGCCCTTCCGGGAAGTCGTTGTCGTACAATAGCTGGTTGCTGCCAACAGGGTAAATATGAAGATTTTCAGGAGGAACAGCCGAACGCAGCAAAGCAGCCACGTTCTCACATCGCCGGCGAGCCAGATCCTGATTGTAGCTGGGTGAACCGATTCGATCCGTATAGCCGTAAATTTTGACAGTGGAAGCAGGGGTAATATGCTGGCGTACGGTTTCCAGAATGCGTAAGTGAGCATCGGTGAGCTCTGCTGAATCAAAGTCAAACAGGATGAGTGAAAAAATCTCGATTTGTTTCCCGCTGCGAAAGAGTTTTCGGCGTTGCTGGTAGCTGGTGAAATGAATGGGCAGCGTGTGAGTAACGCTGGCAGTTTGGGCGTATGGATCCGTGGCAGTAAATGCTGCATAGAGGTGCTGCGTGTGCCGCAGTTGGTCTGGAGGAACACGCCATCGAATTCGAGGTTCTACCGACATCATACCTCTTTGTTTGAGGAGATAGATGTGCTCAGTTTTGAGCGTAAACTGCCATTGCTGGATGGCAGATTCGCCGACGCTGGAACCCACAAAGAGCAATTGAGGAGGAAGCGCTTTGTAATCCAGTTGGCGAAGTCGCAAAGGGGCAAGGATTTCATAGTGGGAACTGGAGAGCTCTGCCCGCGCATTTTCTTCCTGCCCCTCCGGGATCGTCGGGTTGGTGGGATTTGCAGGAAGATTCCGCCAGCGGAGCTGGATGCGTTGAGAGTCAATGCCCCAGCGGGTTATTAGATACTGCTGGATTGCCCGAGCCCTGGCGGCTGACAGAGACAGGTTGTTGCGTTCTCTCCCAACACCATTGTTGCAGCCTGTGATGGTCAATGTCGCTTCCGGATATTGACGCAGGCGATATCCGATCACATTCAGAATTTCACGATACAACCGTAAAGGGTCTGGTGGCAGAGCAGAGGGGTCAAAGTGCTGGATTTCTTCTGCGCTCAATAGATGAAGTCGTGCTCCCGTAAGGCTGGAGTCGCCAATGCGAAAGTATACATACGGCAGCAGCGGAAGTGTCTCAAAGATTTCTTCTTCGATAATGTGAAGAGTATCTACTGGTACTGTGGTGCTGTTTTCGATACCAAAGACTTTCAGTGCCACTTGAAATACCGGTAGTTTCCGAATGCGGTGTTCATAGTGTTCCTGATAGATGGTGACAATGTGGTGGACGTTGTCTGTCGTGTGTTCTTCAACTTTCCGGGATCTGGAAAGCAAGACCACAGTGTCGCGAGGAAGCCCAACGATAAAGCGTTGTACCGTGTCCCGGTAGTACACAGTGTCTCGCTGGATCGGTGGTGGAGGAGTGGGCAGTAGCGGAAGGCGGTAAGTTGCTCCAAAGAGAAGCTGGGATGAGTACCACGATACAGAGGTCAGCGGAAGGAGACTGATACGATAAGCAGCAAAGGGCGTAAGCGTAGCAAATTGTCCAACTGGCAGATGGTATCGCAGACCAACGGTGGGGAGCAGATGAAAAGGCACAAAATTGGGAATTGCTCCCTGGAAAGCGTTGCGGATGCGACGACCGTTTGTAAAAGTGGCTGTAGCGGGTTCTAATAACTGTTCCTGTTGATTAAAAGCATTGTTCCAGAAATACCAGAGTTGCACACCGCCCCAGAACTCAAGGCGTGGGGTAAGCTGAAGGAGTCGAGCAATGCTGAACCCGACCGCCTGGAGAGAACTTTCCAGTTGGTGTTTGACCGTAGCGTCAACGGTCAGGGTATCTGCATTTCGGATCACGATGGTATTGCCAATAACTTCGGTACGGCGTAACGTAGCGCTGGCGTCAGTAAGCAGCAGTTCGATATGGACAGGACCGATAGGGGAATCAAGCCATTCATACCCGGCGCTCAGGTGATATCCTATGCCGATGCCACCGCGATATTCAGGACAGCAGGAAGGAATTCCCGGCAGTTTTCCGAAACTTGCAAGATGAAGATTTAATACTGGTGCAACCGAGAACGTGGCAAAGGCGTATGGGCGGAGCGTGTCCATTGTCTGCCCCAAGCTCGCGTTGTATGTAAGCAATAGCAATAAGACAAAAGCACTAAGATTTCGCATTGGCTACGACCTTTGTTCTTATAACTGCAAATATGCAAGATTGCTACGAAATGAAAAGAGCAAGACGGAAACTGAAGTAAGTTCTGCAGACTGTAGTGTCCAGTAAAGCAACATTGCCCCTTGGGCTAATGATTCGAGATACACCGAGATAAAGATTCTTTGGTGAAACTTCCGTAAATTTGTGTCTTGTTTGAGCGATGGTCAGTAATGCAACTGCTGGATTTTTACAAACAGCTTGTTTCGTTGATTCCTGAGGAAACAGCAGAAGATTTTGATCGAATTGGTATTCAGGTGCAAAGTGGCGTTACGGAGCTCCGGCGCCTCCTGGTGACAATGGAGGTGACGGATGCTGTGCTCCAAGAAGCCATAGAACGAAGCGTCGATGCAATCATCAGCTTCCATCCTTTAATTTTTCCCTCCATAGAACGAATTGTCGATGCTGATCGGGTTGGGCGTATTGTTACGCACCTTATTCAACATCGCATTGCCTTGGTGGTGGTTCATACGAATCTGGATGCTCATCCGGAAGGAACCAATACGTTTTTAGTCCGACAGTTGGGAGCAACAGTCGCAGGCCCTTTAGTTCCACATCCAGACCGCCCGGATTATGGAATGGGACGGATCGGGAGATTTCCCCAACCAATTACGATTTCGGAGTTGTTTGATCGTCTATATCGGTTGCTAAAAAGTCCTTTGCGTTTTACGGCTGGAAGCAAGGAATTGGTACAGCGTATTGCAATTGTTGCCGGTAGCGGTCGGAGTTTCCTGTGTGAAGCGATCGCCTCAGGAGTTGATGTCTTTATTACAGCAGATTTGAAGTACCACGACTTTCATAGTGTTGATGGGCGGTGTGTACTGGTGGATGTTGGACATTATGAGATGGAACAGTTTGTTCCGGTAATATTGGAAAAATTTCTTCAGCGCATCGTCCCGGAAGGAAAAGTCGAAATTTACCGTTCTACCGTGTTGCCCAATCCTGTGTGGTATTATCCCCAGACTCGGTTGTTTCGACAATGGCAAGCAGAAGTGTTAATAAAGTAGAGGATTGATGTATGGCGCGTGATCTAAGTGTAAAACAGCAACTGGAATTGGTCGTTCAGCTTTCGAAGCTGGATCAAAAAATCGATGAGCTTTATGAAGAATTTGGTGAGTTGCCAGAACAGATCGAGGAGTTGCACAAAGCCATAGAGGAACAGCAGAAAAAAATCGAGCAACTCAGTGAACGGCAACGGGAGGTCGTTGGTGAAAAGACCGATGTCCATCTTAAGATTCAAACGTTGAGAGATCGCCAGAAAGAGCTGGAAGATTTGTTGTTTCAGGTCAAGACGAATCGTCAATATGATGCGATTGTGAAGGAGCTGGAATACATAAAGCAACAGCGTGAGGAGGAAGAAAATCGGTATGCAACGCTGGCAATTCAGGAACATAACATCAATAAGCAACTGGAACAGGAGCAGGAACACCTCGCAGAAATGAAGGAGGAATTAGAGGCACTGGAGAAGGAATACGCAGAATTGGAAGGGGGATTGCAGAATAAAATTCATCGATTGGAAAATCAGCGAGAAAGGCTGGCAAAGAAATTGCCCCGGCAGTTGCTTTCGCACTATGAGCGGATTCGGGAATATCACGATGATGCAGCGGTACCATTGAAACGGGGAAGTTGCTCAGGATGCTACAGTGTGGTGCCGCCCCAGACGGAGGTAGAGTTGCGAAATTACTATCGAGTGTTTTTCTGTGAAAACTGCGGGCGTATTCTGTACCCGGAGGAATTGCAGGAGAAAGAACCGGTGGATTCGTAATCTGCTCGGCGGGGTAGGCAGGCAACCGCGGCTGCTTCTCGGAAGCGGCTGAGGAAAGTCCGAACTCCAAAGAGCAGCGTGCCGGTTAATTGCCGGGCAGCGAAGCCTGCTTCTGCGAGAGCAGGGGGAAGCTGACGGAAAGTGCTACAGAAACGATACCGCCGATGGCTTTCCGTAAGGGAAGGCACAGGCAAGGGTGAAACGGTGAGGTAAGAGCTCACCGCTGCTGCAGCAATGCAGCAGGCACGGTAAACCCCACGCGGAGCAAGGTCAAGCAGGATGTGGACTCAAGCCACTGTGCTTGAGTGCCGGGTTGCTCGCCCGGTTGCTGCTCCTCAGGGAGAAGCACCACATCCGGGTAGGCCGCTGGAGGGTAGTGGTAACACTACCCCAAGAGAAATGGTTGCCTCCTCCAGCCTCCACAGGTTGGAGAAGACAGAATTCGGCTTATCGCTTACCCCGCCACATTTTTACTGCTTTTTTCCCCTCTGAATTGCACTCTTTTTCATTCTTGTGCGGATGAAGAACCTGCGATGGCAACTTTCAACTTTCTGTTAAGGATTTGTCTGCTTCCTGTGCTTTCCGTAAATTTGAAGCTCTGGAAAAGGATTTGAGAGTCTTTGTTGTATGATAACGAAGGGAAAAACGGATGAAACTGCGATTACTTCTATTCAGTGCGCTTCTTTTCAGCTTCGGCGTATGGGGATGTGAACGCGAGATCCCTCAGGAGTTAAAAGTTCAGCAATTCATTACATTTGTTGAACCCGTGACCAAGGCGGAAATGAAAGCGCCGGCAACGTGGTTGCGGCAAATCGTTCCTGGCAAAAGCGCCTTCTTTGTTTCTTCGGAAGGCGTGGCGAAACGGTTTCTCCAGTATGAAGCTGAAGGTGCAGCCGGGGCACGGGTTGGAATGGTATTCTTCCAGATGAGTACCACCGCAACGCTCCAGAGTTACCTGGATTCTGTGCGGGTTTTTGAAGATCCGTCGCTGTATTCGGAGGTTCAGCAAGCAACGATCGATGGGAAACCTGCTTATTGGTGGTCCTATAGCGCAGAATATCCCGATGGTGAATTCTATGGTGAGCAGTACGTGGCAACAGCGGACAGTCAAATCGTGACGGTGCTGCAACTGGAAAGCTTTGGAGGAGTGCTGGAAACCGTGCGTCCCATTTTTGATACGGCTATTGCCTCAGCAAAATTAGGAGTTGCTCCAAAGATAGAGCCGGTGAAAGTGGATACCGTCATCGTGGAACGTGAACCGTTTAAGCCAGCGGCAAAAATGAAACCATACACCAGTGATTACTTTGCGATGCAAATACCAGAGAACTTCCTTGCAAAGGTGCAGAATAAGCAAAATGTCCTGTTTTCAGTGAAATTTGTCGGCGATGGCGGACCCAGTGACTGCACGGTGGAGATTGATGTGTTTGAAGCAAAGAATGTTTCAAAGCTGGATAGAGTTGTGGAAGACAACAAGTCGGCGTATGAGAAAGCGGGCTTCCGAATCACTGCGGTCAAAACAGCAACGGTTGCAGGACAGCCTGCGAAGTATTTCGAGTACCGATACGGTAAGAACATTGCCGGACGTGCGTATTTTGTGCTTGCCAACGAGCGGTTGTACCGAATCACGTTGAATTGGTACATCCCCGAAAAAGATATTTATCTACCCACCTTTACGAAAATGGTTCGCACGTTCCAGATCAAGTAAAGGAGGAAGCGGATATGCGGTACGCAACAGTTCCAGCGATGTTTTTAGCGGTTACAGAGCGCTTCCGAGGGCGAAGCGATAAACCAGCGTATCTGCACAAGATCGCAGGGGAATATCAACCTATTACGCATGATGAATTGCGAGCGTGGGTGATCGATATTGCTATGGGGTTTCGCGCGCTGGGAGTGCGTCCTGGGGATCGCGTGGGCATAGCTTCGGAGAATCGCATAGAATGGATCGTAACAGATTTTGCTGTGACTGCCTTAGGAGCAGCAGATGTCCCCGTTTTTTCGATTTTGACGCCGGAACAGGAGCAATACATTTTCTCGCACTGTGAGGCAAAAGTGCTGGCGGTATCGAATCGCTATCAATTAAGCAAAATCCTGAAGGTGCTGGATCAGTTGCCTGCGGTGGAGAAAGTTGTGGTGTACAATGAGGATCTGGAGTTGCCTGATGATGATCGATTTCTGACCTTTGCGCAGTTGCGCAAACTGGGGCAACAGAGTGTTCCGGCTGGGAAACGGGAAGTACTGTTCCAGGAACTGGCACAGCAGGTCAAACCGGATGACTTGTTGACCATTATTTACACCAGTGGCACGACTGGCAATCCGAAGGGGGTGATGCTTACGCATCGAAATGTGTTGTCAAATGTTGAAGGTGCTTCCAGCCGGGTAGATATCAGCGAAAACGATCTGCTGCTCTCGTACCTGCCGTTCTGCCATTCGTATGAGCGGACAGCCGGCTATTATACTGCTTTTTCCTGTGGTGCCACTGTTGCGCTGGCTGAATCCATCGAGACGATCGCGAAGAATATGCAGGAGGTGAAACCAACAGTGATGACCAGTGTGCCACGGTTGTTCGAGCGCATTCAGCAACGGGTTCTCAACAATGTTTCTAAGCAGCCACCGCTTCGGCAGCGGATTTTCTACTGGGCACTGGAAGTTGGGAAAAAGAAGTTTTATGCAGAGCAGCAGGGACGTGTTCCCATAGGATTGCGATTACAGCATCAATTGGCAGATCGTCTCGTCTTTGCGAAAATCCGGGAACGGACAGGTGGCCGTCTGCGATTTTTTATTTCTGGCGGGGCTCCATTGGTTAAAGAAGTTGGAGAGTTTTTCTTTGCGCTGGGCATTCCGATCTATGAAGGATATGGACTAACGGAAGCTTCGCCCGTTATCAGCGTAAACTATCCTGGCAATGTGGAACTGGGAACCGTTGGTCCCCCACTACCGAACGTCGAGGTCGAAATTGCTGAGGATGGAGAAATTCTTGCCCGTGGTCCCAGCATTATGAAAGGTTACTTTAAAGACCCGGCAGCAACACAAGAAGCGATTGATCCAGATGGCTGGCTCCACACCGGAGATATTGGCTATCTCAATGACCACGGTCGATTGGTCATCACAGATCGGAAAAAGAACATCTTTGTATCCAGTGGTGGGAAAAATATTGCGCCGCAGCCCATAGAAAATGCGTTAATTTTGAGTCCGTACATCGATCAGGCGGTGTTGATCGGCGATGGTCGAGAGTACAACGTCGCACTGATTGTTCCGGATTTTGAACAGTTGAAGGAATATGCGGAGCAGGCGAACATTTCCTATGCAAATGAGCAGGAGTTGATCGAGCATCCAGAGATTAAAAAGCTGATCGATCGAGAAATCAAAAAGCAGCAGAAGGCATTTTCAAAGTATGAGCAAGTGCGCAAATTTGCGCTGTTAGTCGAACCATTTTCGGTGGATAATGGAATGTTGACCCCGACGCTGAAAGTTCGGCGACACATCATCGAGCAAAAGTATGGGGCAATCATTGAGCAGTTGTATCAGTGAAAATGGCGGGAGGAATGCAGGAAATCATCCATTTTATGCAGCACATCAAGGATCTGAAGGCTATTCAGTCCGTTCTTTCGTGGGATCAGGAAACCTATATGCCGCCGGGAGCGGCGGAAGCACGGGCAGAGCAAGTGGCAACGCTGGCAGCGCAGATTCACCAGTTGGTAACCTCAGAACAAGCCCATCGATTGGTGAAAGAGGCGCGTCGTTTGCTGGATAATGGAGAAGTTGAAGAAAAACACCGTCGACTGTTGGCGTTGTTTGTTGAGGATATTGAACGAGAAAACAAACTTCCGGAAGAACATATCCGCCGGCTGGCGTTTTTGACCTCCGAAGCACAGGTGGTCTGGCGACAGGCGCGAGAGGAAAATAACTTTCCTGCTTTTGCTCCGTATCTGAAACAGTTGATCGAATTGCAGCAGCAAACGGCGGAATATCTGGGATACGAGGAACATCCGTACGATGCGTTGCTGAATACCTATGAGCCGGGAATGACAGTTCGGCAGCTCCGTCCGCTCTTTACCGAGTTGAAGTCCTTTCTGAAGCAGATACTCGAAACGGTGCAACAGACAGATCGGATCATCGATCGGCGGTGGTTGTTTCAGCATTATCCAGCGTCGGATCAGGTGGAATTTGCCAAAGAGACGGTCAAAGCGGTCGGGTTTGATTTTGCCAGAGGACGGGTGGATTTGTCAACCCATCCGTTTTGTACTTCCTTTGCCCCTGTTGATGTTCGGCTGACCACGCGCGTGCATCCACAGGATTTTCGTACCTGCTTTTTTAGCCTGCTCCACGAAGCGGGACACGGGATGTATGAACAGGGACTGGGCGGAGAATATCCTCGAAGCTTTGCGATTTCTGGGGCATCGATGGGGATTCACGAGTCGCAATCGCTCTTCTGGGAGGATATCATAGGACGGAGTGCGCCGTTCTGGCGGTGGAATGTGCCGCGAATGGCACGGGTTTTTCCTCACCAGATTGCCGGCGTTGATCCACAGGAAGCGTTTCGGGCAGTGAATGTCGTTGAGCCAGGTTTCATTCGGATCGACGCCGATGAGTTAACCTATCATTTCCATATCATCTTGCGCTTCGAGCTGGAGTTGCAGTTATTCGAGGGGACGCTGAGTGTTTCTGTGATCCCCGAAGCGTGGAATGCGAAAATGGAAGAATATCTGGGACTGCTACCCCCAACAGATGCACTTGGATGCCTTCAGGATATCCACTGGTCCTTTGGAGGATTTGGCTATTTCCCAACCTATACGCTGGGGAAACTCTATGCTGCAATGTTCTGGGAGCAATTGCAAAAGGAAATTCCGGACGTCGAACAGAGCATTGAACGAGGAGAATTCCAGCCGATTCTGCGGTGGCTTCGCAAGAATATTCACCATCACGGGCGGCTGAAGAAACCAGCGGAAATTGTTGCAGATGTCTGTGGTCAGCCGCTCTCCATCGCCGCTTTCCGGCGCTACCTGTCGGACAAGCTGGAGCAGGTTTACGAGATCAAACTTGAAGGGATAAGTCGATGAAATTATCGCATCGAGTGCTGAGTGCTGCTGAGTCGCAAACCCTGGCGATTTCAGCGAAAGCCAAGGCGATGCGGGCACAGGGTATTGCAGTTGTCAATCTATCGGCGGGGGAACCAGATTTTGCAACTCCGCAGATTATCAAAGATGCAGCGATAAGAGCGCTGGAAGAGGATTTTACCCATTATACCCCGGTGCCGGGAATCCTGCCGCTGCGGCAGGTGGTTGCGGAGAAACTCTGCTGTGAAAATGGCATTGAAGGGGCAACGCCAGAAACCGTCGTCATTACCGCAGGAGCCAAACACGCTATCTTTTGTGCCCTGTTGGCAATCTGCAATGATGGAGATGAGGTGCTCATTCCGGCCCCCTACTGGGTGAGTTATCCCAGCATTGTTCGAATTGCCGGCGCAGAGCCAAAAGTGCTGGAAACGGGGGAAGCACAGCAGTGGAAAATTACGCCCAAGCAGCTTCATAGTGCGATTACACCAAAGACGAAGTGCTTAATCCTGAACTCTCCGTCGAATCCGACCGGGGTAATGTATTCTCCTGACGAGCTCCGGGCGCTGGCGGAAGTGCTTGCACAGCACGACGTTTTTGTCATCAGCGATGAGATTTACGAAAAGATTGTTTTTAACAAAGGCATTCCTCATTTTAGCATCGGTTCCATTCCGGAAATAGCTTCCAGAGTGATTACTGTCAATGGTCTCTCCAAAGCGTATGCTATGACAGGCTGGCGCATTGGATATGCAACCGCGACGAAAGCTGTGATTGACCAGATGAAAAAGCTCATTGGACAGAGTGTGACACACGCAACATCATTTGTTCAAAAGGCGGCGATAGTGGCGTTGCAGGAGGCAGGGGAAGCAGTTGCGCAGATGCGGCAGGTGTTCGAGCGGCGTCGCAATCTCATTGTGCAGCTTTTGAATCAGATTCCGGGAATCTCATTCCCGGTGCCCGATGGCGCCTTTTATGTGTTTGTCAATCTTTCGGAGCGCTTAGCAGCGGTTGGCTGGTCGGCAGAGCAGTTTGCCCATTATTTACTGGAAAAATATGCTGTTGCAACCGTTCCAGGTGAGGCGTTTGGACAACCTGGCTGCATTCGGATTTCGTACGCAACCAGTGACGAACAGATTCGGCAGGGCATCGAGCGGTTGCATCAAGCGCTGGAGGATGTAGCGACCGGCAGCGCAGGGGAAAAGTGATTCATCCTGCGTTCCAGAGGATGGATCCAATGGGCGCAGCTTTCGTTGCTGTCGTTGAAAAGGAATCTTTGTTATCCTTGTGCGCAGTGTAACCGGTTTTGGTCACAAACGTTGCCGTCCCGGAGCAAAAGGTCTTCGTTGTCAGAAAAAGTGTAATGATCAAGAAGAGCTGAACAGTTGCTATTGGCAAAGAGGATGATATGCAAAGGATCCGGCAATCCTTGCTTATCGTGTTCCTCTGTGTAAGTGTGTCCCTGGCAGGAGGAGGGAAAAGTCTGTGGGCACAGAAACCCTTTGGAGTGAATTTGTGTGGAGCTGAATTTGGTTCAGTCTTCCCCGGGCGCCATGGGACCGATTACATTTATCCTGCCGCATCGCTGGATTATTACGCGCACAAGGGGTTTCGCCTGGTTCGCCTACCATTTCGGTGGGAGCGTATTCAGCCGGTATTGTTTGCTCCGCTGGATAGTGCCGAGTTAGCCCGGATGCGCCACTTTGTGGATCAAGCAGCGCAGCGGGGAATGCAGGTTGTGCTGGATATGCATAACTACGGTCGGCGGTACGTTGGTTCTACGCCTGTGATTATCGGTTCGCCAGAAGTTCCCGCTATGGCATTTGCGGATTGCTGGCAGCGGCTGGCAACCGTGTTCCGGTTTCATCCCGGCATCTGGGGATATGGACTGATGAATGAGCCCCACGATCAATTACCGGAAGCTCCGTGGCATCTGCTGGCACAGCAGGCGATCAATGCTATACGGCAGGTCGATACCACGACGCCGATCCTGATTGCTGGCGATCAATGGAGTAATGCAACGTGGTGGTGGCAGTACAGTGATCATTTGCGATTGCTGGTGGATCCTGCTCATCGGTTGATTTTTGAAGCTCACGTGTATTTCGATGACGACTTCTCCGGACGGTACGACGAAAGCTACGATCAAGAAGGCGCCTATCCAGAAATAGGAGTTGATCGTGTTACCCCTTTTGTTGAATGGCTCCAGTTCTATGGACTTCAGGGATTTGTTGGAGAGTACGGGGTGCCTGATGATGATCCCCGGTGGCTTGAAGTGCTTGCCCGGATGCTGACGTATTTGCAAGAGCATTGTGTCAATGGAGCCTATTGGGCAGGGGGACCGTGGTGGGGAGAGTATCCTCTGTCCGTAGAGCCAGATGAGAATGGAGACAAACCGCAAATGGGAATTCTGGAAAAGTTTCTTTTTACGAGCGATGCCTGCGTCGTTGCTGTCTCGCGGAAAGCTGGTACACAGGGTCCCTATCCAAATCCGGGTCGAAGTGTTCTGATAGTTCCAACAACGCCGGGAAGCATCCTCACAATCTGGAGTGTACGAGGAGAACTGATCAAACGGATAGTGGTGCCAGCTACCCAGATGATCCGGGTGGAGGCTTTGCCCGCTGGAATGTATGTGCTGCGAACTGCTCAGGGGCAGGCTTTTCTGATTGTCAAGCTGTGAAGCCTGAGAATTGGGCAAAGATTGCACTTCAAGTCTTTGAACAGTTAGGGTACACGGTATGTTCTTGTACCGCCTAATAGCATTTGTCGTGTTGGGTGACAGAACAGTTCACGAGCATTGCTCAGTCTGCACCTTTGGATGCTGTATCCCTTCAGCAGCTCAGGAGACCAACAGCACAGTTTTTACGGGAGGCTCAGGAGCTGGTAGAAGCGCTCTCCATCTGGTGCTGTTGCTTCCAGGATGTAGATCCCCGCAGGAAGGTGCAATTTCAGCGTTGATTGTCGTTGTGGAGGAAAGAGCGTTTGCGTGATAACACGCTGTCCAACGGATGACCAGAGCGTGAGCTGCGATACGGGACGGGGTGCTGAGATGTGTACAAGGGTCGAACTGGCAAAATGGGCATAGCGGATGTTCAGTGGCTGGTTCCTCGCGTGAGTAGCAATACCAGTGATTTGCTGGTTAAGCGTTGCAATGCTCAATACTTTGCCGTCGGGATCGAACACGATGGAGTCAGCAATAAAGGGAAATGTCTTCGTGAAATGTTGCGTTCGCTGTGTGTCAAGGAGCGTAAAGGAATGCCACGTGCCGTCCTGTGAGCGAATACGGAATTCCAGCGGCATCCAGAAAACCGGTTGCGTTGTCTGTTGCTGGGTGATCTCTAAGAATACTGTTGATTGTTGCACCGCCGGATCCACCTTGATGACGGCACTGATAGCGTAGATAGGATGTCCTTTCCGGTAAACCCACTGGTGGAAGAAGGTATCGATGGGAATAGGGGCGGGAAGATGGCGGGCAAAGAAGGCTTGCAATTGTGCTGTGGACACATTCCGATAAGCAAAGGAATCACAGAGGGCATACCACGTGGCGAAAAAGGCAGAGTCTGTACTGAGAGAGCGGAGCATATGGTAAATCCAGCCACCTTTAGCGTACGTAATGGCATAGTTGTAAATGTCGTTCAGGTCAATAGGCTCGCGAATTTCCCGATAACACGGTGGCTGGCGTGTGCCATCGGTGTTGTTGCGCAGGTATGCCGTACGTTTTTCGCGCAGCACCTGTTGGTAACCGGAAGCACCACTTTGTGCCTCAGCCCACAAAGCTTCACCGTAAGTGGCAGCGCCTTCGTTGATCCAGATGTCGCTCCAGGATGCGGGTGTTACCTTGTTCCCCATCCACTGGTGAAACAGTTCGTGGGCAATGGTGAAGGAAAGTCGCGGATCTTTGAGAAGCACCCGACGATCGAAGGTGATCATCGTCTGATTTTCCATCGCAAAGTACAAGAAGGGCTGGGCGATCGCCATTCCACACTTTTCAAAAGGGTAGGGCCCCAGCAGATTTTCAAAGTGACGCAGCATCCGTGGCACAGCAGCGAACGCTTTTTTCCCATTGTATTTCCAGCCGGGTGTATCCCAGTCTTTTGCCCAGACAAAAAATTGGATTGGTATGGTGTCGCCAGTTGTGCTGGCAAAACTTGTGTCATATCGGACATATTGGGAAGCGTGAATCACCATCAAATATGGGGCGATAGGATAGCGATGGTGCCAGTGGTCAATGTGTGAAGAATCTTCGGGGATGACGGTGATAGAATCCAGAATGCCGTTGCAGGCAGTCACAAATCCCTTGGGGACAGCAATGTGGTAGCTGACCAGTGCCTTGTCCGACGGAACGTCGTGGCACGGCAGCCAGTACCGGGTATCAGCCGGAGCGCCCAGCGTATACGCCAGCCGTGATGGAAGCTGATCATTCCCCACTCGATATCCCTGAGCATACAGGTAGAAACCCCGGTTATTGGGATCAAAATGACCGCCATACAGTTGCGAAACGTGGCGGTAGTAAATGGTCAGATGAATGGTATCTCCAGCCTGCGCCGGTGCCGGCAGCGGAATTCGTAGCCGTTCTTTGTGTGGTTGTGGCGGCGGAGCAATCTCTGTGCCTTCAACCCGGAGAGAATCAATAATCATCGATGTGCTGTGTAGCTCAATGGTGTCAAGCTGCGCGGCGCGTACGACCAGCGTTATACGATTGATGCCTGCAAATGTGCGGGTTTCAAAAGAAACAGTGGGAGCTGTGAGCGGCGGGCGCCAATCGAGCGTAATATCGTAGCGAAGAACGTCAATGGCAGAGGGCTGTGCTGACAGTATTCCGCAACTGATCCACCCAATGAGCAATAGCCAGAAGCGTGATCTCATCGTCTGCTTGCATCCTTGTTGTCTCAAAGCGCCAATTTACGAAATTCCAGGCATCGGCAAGGTATTATGCGCCAAAAGGTCCCGTGCGAGGTAGAGGGGCGCGATCCCGTACAAAGCGTTCCATCCATTGCCGCATTTGAGCATTGCTTTCCTGCCGTTGACCACTCAGGATATGATCCGCATTGTCGTAGATGATGAGGCGATAGGGGAAGTGGATTTCTTGTAGAGCGATTCCAAGTTTCAGAGCCTCGATCGGATTGACTCGCCGATCGCCAGCGCCGTGGAGCACTAAAAGGGGCGTTGTGCGGCAGAGTTGATCAACCCAGAGAACAACGGATCGCTTACGCAATTCTGCTGTTTCATCGGTATTGGAGGGTAAAAACGGTCGAAGCATTTGCCGGATGTAGCTATCAGCAGGAGTGTCGTGGAGTGACGTCGGGGCGCCGTAGGTAATGGCAGCCCGGAAAGCGTCGGAGTGTTTGAGCATCAGGAACGTAACAACGCCGCCCCGACTGCCACCGATAACACCGACCCGGTCCATATCGACATACGACAGTTGCTGGAGAACCTGCAACAGTGCCAGCGAATCGCGGGCATCACCATCGCCCCATTCTTCCCGTCCTTCGCTACCCCCGACACCGCGGTACTGGCTGGCAACAGCTACAAAGCCCCAACTGGCGCATAATCCGATGGTTGCGGCTGCCGATAGAGGCGTCAATGCTGCTTTGGGACCACTGCCGCCCCGGTTGTAAATGATCGCTGGCATTGTCGCTGTTTCCTGTGGGGGTACCGCTAACCACCCTTTGATCCGGAGTCCTTCGTTGAGATACGTGATTTCGTAGAGCTGGGTGGCAGCAAAGCGCTGGTAGTCTTCTGCTGGCATTGATCGCTGTGCCATTGAAAATGCCATTGGAGGAAACGTTCTCAGTTGAGCATCGATGAGCATTGGAGATCGCCTGGTTGTGAAACCGACTGTCAGCACAAATGCCGGTGAACGCAGAGGTGCTTTTTTCAGTGCCTCCGGACAGACGGGGAACACGCTTTTTCCACCTTTTTTCGTAATTTTGAGGGAAGCGTTGGAATTTTGTCGAACAACTCAAGGGAAGCGCAATGGCAGTGTTAGAAGAAGCCAAAAAGATTCAGATGCCTATTAACTTTCAGCAGTGGATTGAGGAGCATCGGCATCTGTTAAAACCACCGGTTGGCAATGCCTGTATTTATCAAGAAGGAACGCAGGACTTTATCGTGATGGTGGTCGGTGGGCCAAACACCCGCAAAGATTTTCACTGGGAAGAAGGAGAAGAATTTTTCTACCAGATCGAAGGCGATATTACGCTGCGCATCCACGATGGAGAAAAAATTGTCGACATCCCGATTCGCGAAGGGGAAGTTTTTCTCCTGCCACCGCGAGTGCCACACTCCCCACAGCGACCGGCAAATACTGTAGGGCTGGTCATTGAGCGGAAACGGCGTCCCGGAGAGCTGGATGGCTTTATGTGGTTCTGTGAGAACTGCGGTGAAAAGCTCTATGAAGAATATTTCCAGCTCACCGATATCGTTTCCCAGTTGCCTCCTATTATGGAACGGTTCTATAGCAACGAAGCGCTCCGTACCTGTAAGAAGTGCGGAACGGTGATGGAACCGCCATCAGCACCAAAGTCTTAGAGACAAAGTGTTTAGTGTTGAGGTAGCAGTGTTTTTCTGGGACGGTAGTGTTCCTGTGAGTGAAAGTTCTGCTGACTGAAGTATTGAGTAGGTCGGGAAAGAGAATTTTCCGGGGTTTTCTGGTGAAGATTTTTGCTGATTAAAAGGTTGACCAAAGAAAGGGATACTGTATGCGGATTGATATTCACGCTCACATTTTGCCAGAAACCTGGCCCCCCTTGAAAGACCGCTACGGATACGGTGGGTTTATCCAGATCCAGCACGTCGAGCCCGGCGTTGCCCATATGGTCTACGATGATGGACGGTTTTTCCGGGCAGTCAAAGAGAATTGCTGGAATCCGGAAGCAATTCTTCAGGATATGGAGCGGAACAAAGTGGATGTGATGGTGTTGTCCACGGTGCCGGTGCTGTTCAACTACTGGGCAAAACCAGAGGATACCCTGGATTGGTCTCGATTCCTCAATGACCATCTGGCTTCTATCCAGGCACAGTATCCCACTCGGTTTGTCGCTCTGGGGACCTTGCCAATGCAGGCACCAGACTTAGCGGTTCAGGAATTAGAACGCTGTGTGCAGGAGTTGCATTTGCCCGGTGTCGAAATTGGCTCCAATATTGAGGGAGTGAATCTGGATGATGAGCAGTTCTTTGCCGTGTATGAAGCGGCGGAAGATATGGGCGCCTGCATTTTTGTCCATCCGTGGAATATGATGGGGATGGACCAGATGCGGAAGTACTGGCTGCCGTGGTTGGTTGGAATGCCAGCCGAAACTTCCAGAGCTATTTGTTCCCTGATGTTCGGTGGCGTCTTCGATCGCTTTCCGAAACTGCGCTTTTTATTCGCGCACGCTGGTGGATCCTTTCCCATTACTCTGGGACGTATCCAGCACGGCTATGACTGTCGACCTGATCTGGTGAATCTGAACAACGTGCGCCCGCCGCGCGAGTACGTGGGCCACTTCTGGGTTGATAGTATCACCCACGATGCTGCAGCGTTGCGATACATCGTTGAACTATTTGGCGCCCGCCGCATTGCGATGGGATCTGACTATCCTTTCCCGCTGGGTGATCTTACCCACGGTTCCATCATTGAGAATGCAACATTTCTATCGCCGGAGCAGAAGGAAGAAATTTTTGCGGCTGCTGCCTTAGAGTTTCTGGGACTGCCGAAGAGTCGGTTCGTATCTGAGCAAGCGGAGAGTCGGGTGGAATGAGCGATTGGGAGTATCG
>JALWJX010000035.1 GCA_026996895.1 Candidatus Kapaibacterium sp. | reverse complement strand
TAACGGATATCGCCGTCCTGAAAATCGATGGAGAAGATCTGCCATATCTGGAATTCGGTGACAGTCAGGACCTCCTTACTGGTGAATGGGTCATTGCTTTTGGCAACCCCTTTGGCTTGTTCGCTTACAACGCAAAGCCAACGGTAACCGTTGGAGTCATCAGCAATCAGCATCTCAATTTCATCATCGATGGCAAAGTGTACCGGGATATGATCCAGACAGATGCGGCAATCAGTTCCGGCAACTCCGGTGGTCCATTGACCAACGCTCTGGGCGAGGTCATTGGAATGAACACGTTCATCTATTCAACGGCGCAACGGGGCGGTGAAGCTGGAAGCATCGGAATCGGCTTTGCAATCCCGGCACACCGCCTGCAGCGTATCACCGAGCTTCTTATCGCGCAGCAAAAAATCCCTCGCCCGGATCCCCGACGCTTTGGGCTCCAGTTGCGGAATCTTACAACCCGCCTTAAACGGCAACTGGATCTTCCGGAAGAGATTCAGGGCGTATTGATCACCGGCATCCGTCGCGGCTCCTTAGCAGATCGAGCAGGTCTGGATGCTGGCGACCTTATCCTCCAAATCGATGGCGAGCCAACGTGGCAAACAACGGACGTTTATGTTCACTTGCTGGATGCAATCTCTGGCGATGTCCTGCGGTTTACGATTCTGCGCGACGGCAAACGCATTGAGCAGACAATGGAAATTCCATAGACACCGCTTCCAGCTTTGGAAACTCTTTGCGACGTGAAAAGGAAGGCGCTTACTGCCAGAGAGAAGGAAAAACGCCCCTGCTTCCTTACTGCTTTCAACGGTAGAGGGTGCCAACCACCAAACTGCTCCAATATCAAAAAAGCGCTCCCGCCAGGGAGCGCCTTTTTTCGTCGATCACAAAAGAAATCAGGCTGCGTTCTGCTTAACTGGCTGCACTTTCCTGCGCATCCACTTGAGCGGTACGTCGAGCGGAAGGTCGACGGAGATCGAATCGATCCAGTTCCATCACCTTTGTCCACGCCCTGACAAAATCCTTTACAAATTTCTCCTGCGCATCGCTCGCGGCATACACTTCCGCAACCGCTCGCAGCTCGGAATGATGTCCAAAGATCAAGTCCACTCGCGTTGCCGTCCACTTATGCTCGCCGGTTCGCATATCAATGCCTTTGAACAGCTCCCCATCATCCCCAGCCGGTTCCCACCGCGTATTGAGATCCAGAAGGTTCACAAAGAAATCGTTCGTGAGCTGCCCCGGTCGGTCCGTCAACACACCATACGAGGAACCATCATAATTGGCACCCAGCGCACGCATTCCACCAATCAACACCGTCATTTCCGGAACGGTCAGGGTCAACTGCTGCGCTTTGTCCACTAACAACTCCTCGGACGGAACCTGACACCGGGCATTTTTATAATTGCGGAAGCCGTCGGCAATGGGTTCCAGTACTTTAAAGGACTCGACATCAGTCTGCTCTAAGGTTGCATCATTGCGTCCCGGCGTAAAGGGCACCGTAATCTCATATCCTGCATCCTTCGCTGCTTTTTCAATCGCAGCCACGCCACCCAGCACAATCAGATCTGCCAGGGATACTTTCTTGTTCCCCGTCTGCGATTGATTGAACTCCTGCTGAATTTCCTCTAACTTCGCCAGCACTTTCTTCAACCGCGGCGGATTATTCACTTCCCAGTTGATCTGCGGCTCAAAGCGAATTCGCGCCCCATTGGCGCCACCTCGTTTATCCGAATTCCGATACGTCGACGCTGCTGCCCACGCTGTTGTGACCAGCTCTGGAATGGTCAGTCCAGAACTCAGAATTTTCTCTTTCAAATGTGCAATATCGGTTTCGTCGATCAATTCGTAATCCACCGGGGGAATCGGATCCTGCCAGATCAGATCTTCCTCCGGCACTTCTGGACCCAGATATCGACTTTTCGGTCCCATATCCCGGTGCGTCAATTTGAACCACGCACGGGCAAAGGCATCGGCAAATTCATCCGGATTGTTCAAAAACCGCTCTGCGATCGGACGATAGATCGGGTCCATCTTGAGCGCAAGATCGGTTGTCAGCATAATCGGCGGGCGCTTCTTCGAGGGATCGTACGCATCTGGCACCATATCTTCGGGATCCGGATTCACCGCTTCCCACTGCCAGGCACCCGCCGGACTTTTCACCAGGGTCCAGTCATACTTGAAGAGCAACCGCAAAAAGCTATTATCCCACTGCGTTGGATTGGGCGTCCAGGCTCCCTCCAGTCCACTGGTAATCGTATCCGGTCCTTTGCCCGTCCCGTACTGATTCTTCCATCCCAGTCCCTGCTGCTCAATCGGCGCTGCTTCCGGCTCTGGTCCCAGATTCGAGGTCGGCGCTGCCCCGTGGCACTTCCCAAAAGTATGCCCTCCAGCAATTAGCGCAACGGTTTCCTCATCATTCATTCCCATCCGGGTAAAGGACTGCCGAATGAATTTTGCTGCTTCCAGCGCATTGGGAATGCCTCCAGGTCCTTCAGGATTGACATAGATCAGTCCCATATGATCGGCTGCCAGTGGATACTCCAGCTCACCATCCGCAGCGTGCCGCTCATCTGCCAGCCACTCAGACTCCGGTCCCCAGTACGTGTCCTTCTCAGGCTCCCAGATGTCCTCCCGTCCGCCGCCGAATCCAAACGTCTTAAGTCCCATCGACTCCAGCGCGCAATTGCCAGCTAAAATGATCAAATCTGCCCACGAAATTTTGCGCCCATATTTTTGCTTCACTGGCCACAACAATCGGATTGCTTTGTCGAGATTGACATTGTCGGGCCAACTGTTGATCGGTGCAAATCGAATATTCCCCGTCGATGCACCACCACGCCCATCGTGAATCCGATACGTTCCAGCGCTGTGCCACGCCATCCGGATAAACAAAGGACCATAGTGCCCGTAATCGGCGGGCCACCATTCCTGCGGCGTCGTCATCACTTTCTTGATGTCTTCCTTCACCGCCTCCAGGTCCAGACTTTCAAACGCTTCCGCATAGTTGAAATCTTCACCCAGCGGATTCGACTCTGCCGAATGCTGCCGCAAAATATCCAGATTCAAACGGTTGGGCCACCACTGCTGCACTGGATCAGCCGTGCTGGTCGCCTGCGGTACGTGCCCCCGATGAAATGGGCATCCATTGCTGCTGAAGGTTGCCATACTTCACCCCTTTTTTATTCAACTTATTTGAACAAAGTCCAAAGAAGCTAAGAGAACGTTTCCTCTACGGCAATATTGCAGTGGTTCCAAAGCGTTTGAAATGTGCACCGAGAGGTGCTGCCTTGAGTACTGCCGTGCACCAGAAATTCGGGTCCTTTTGCTCCTACGTGGAAAAAGGGCTTTTTTAGTCAGCGTACTGATCCATAAGGCTCAGGAAGCGGTAGTATCCGGCTCTTTCTCCGGTAACATACGCTTGTGAATGGTTCGCTTGCTGAAACGCCGGTAACCGTATTCAACAGCCAGTGCTCCGGCGAACGTTCCAATACTGGCATAAAAAGCGCTCCGTTGCATCGCCCACTGGTATTGCAGCAGTGTTACAAGCACAGCGGCCAGCACTCCTAAGTGGAGAAGCAACAACATCCCTTTCCCGCCATATTGCTTACGGAGCTTCCAGTGGGACAGAATCACAAAGAAATAAATCACTGTGAACACAATGCTGGTAAGAGAAGCAACGCCGCCCAAGTCAAATAAAAGAGCAAAGAACAAGCTGAGCGCAGCCGTCAGGTAGAGTCCTTCTGGTGACTGAAACCAGACTTTCCGCTCAAAGACCGCTGGCAATTCACCGCTTTTCGCCAGGGAATATGCAACATTCGCTCCACCATACAGTGTAGCGTTCAGAGAAGAAGCGATGGAAATCAATGCTCCCAGACTCAACAGCACAAATCCCCAATTTCCCAGAAATGGTTCTGCTGCTACCGCCAGCGCGTTCTCCTTCGCTTTCAAAATCGCATCCATCGGCAAATTCCCCAACGCAACCATAGCGACCGACACGTAAATCGCAATAACGATCGCAATACTCAGATAAATCGCCAGTGGCACATTGCGATGGGGATTTTCAATGTTTTCGGACGCATTGGTCACCAGTCCAAAGCCCATATAGGAAAGGAAGAAAATGACCGATGCTCGCAGCAAGCCTGTTAAAGATGCCGGATCGGTGGCTGGTTTCAACCATTGCCACTTTATGGTCAAAAAGCCACCCAGGATAAAAAGCAGCAACACAGACAATTTGATCATCACCAGCGTAAATTCTGCCCTGCCGACCGCTTTACTCCCAAAGAAATTCAACGCCGTAAACAGCAAAACAATGCCGACCATCACTATTCCAGTAGCAAGTGGTGTCTGTTCTACCTGGAGCAACGGGAGGAGATATCCGGCAAAACCTCTGGCAAACAGGGAGATAGAGATCACGTAGGTCAGCCACATCAGGATGCTCAGTGCCCCGGTCAGCACATTATCGCCAATGCCCCGAAGGATAAAAGCGATAGGACCGGCATTGGAAATAATTTTTCGCCCCAGGGTCGCATAAGAGTAGGCAACCATCAATGCATATATGCCGGACAGTGCTAAAGCTTCAGGCAAATTCGTACCTGCCAACTGCACCCCCAGACCGAAAATAGAAAAAATGCTGGCACCAATCATTGTGCCAACTGCCATTGAAATGGCTTCAGCCAGCGACAATTTTCCTTTTCGTCTCATCGCCTTCGCTTCGCATAGCATTCACAAGCAGCAATGGACGAAACAATCTTACCTCCCGGTATGCGCATTCCGGCATAGATTCTCCAGTACCGGATAAAGCATTCGAGGATGTTACGCGAACAAAAGCACCGTCAATGCTATATGCTGCACGTACACCACATCCTTAGATTTCACAGAGTTGACGGTGTGCAGTAGCACGACAGAAATGCTGAAACTACTCAGTAAAAGCAGAAACTTTACCCACCGCTCTACGCTCAATCCGATGCAGGAAGTGGTTCACCGGGAGCGTAGACCACCTGCGCAATTGAATTTCTGACCGGTTGTAAACTTCGCAGATATCGATACAGCGCTTTCAGATCCCGCTCCTTCATCTGTGCAAACGCGCCCCACGGCATTGGTGAGCCCGGATGCACCCTGCCACTCCGAAAGCGTGCGATAAACTGTGCTTCACTCCAGTGAGCCATCACGCCCGTTTCTGGATCCGGCGTCAAATTGGGGGCAACAAACACATATCCCTGTGATAACTCATCCGGTCCAAAGCGCATTCCACCGGCAAAGAGAGGTCCGATAAATTCCCCCGTCTGCAAATCCCGATTGGTATGGCATCCCACACAGTTTGCCACACTATGGGCAAGATAACGTCCGTATTCAACACTGGAATCCGGCAACACCGATTGCGGTGGTGGCTGTTGCGGACCCTGCGGTTTCATCAATCCAAAAGCCAGGAGAATTCGCCCAAGCACCGAGTACTCGTTAGGCTCCACCCGATGGCGCACCGGCGGCTGAGACCGGAGGAAGGAAATAACAGCGACCATATCTTCCCGGCTCATTTCCTGAAAAGGCATAAACGGCATCAGGCAGCGTCCATCGTGTCCAACGGAAAAGCGGAGCGCCCGCGCAATTTCCGCATCGCTCATTTTGCCAATGCCCGTCTCCGGATCCGGCGTCAAATTTGGTGCGCGAAAGACCCCCAGCGGGATCGCAATTTCAATTCCCCCACTGAGCGGAATCTCTGCTCCAGCTTCGACAGCGGCTATGTCCTCCATTGGAACATGGCAGCTTGCGCAGTGAGCAGGTCCGAACGCCAGATACTTTCCTCTGGCAATCACCGCAGAATCGTTGCTGGCTCGAATGTCCGGCAAAGGAGCGGAATGCTCGCGATCCCACGATAAAGCGACAAAGAGCGCGCCAGCGACTACAACACCAACAATGAAAGTGCCGCTCAATAGAAACACTTTCTTCATCCTGCTTTCTCCTTTGTGCTGTTTTACAAACAAAATCTCCGCAATCAAATTGCGGCGCAATTGTCTATCCGGCTCTCTATCAGGAGAAGCGATGCTAACCTCCTCACAGAAAGCGTCCGACCGTATTCTGAACTCTTCCCATCTTTAAGCAAACAGAAAATGCAGGGTCAATTCACTTTTTGCAGCGCCTCCAGCACAAGCTGTCCACACCGTGCAGGCTGGTCCAGCCACGGCAGATGTCCGGCATCCTCAACAATTTCCACGGTTGCCTCCGCCATCTCTGCTGCCAGCCTGCGTGTGTTTTCGATGGTATCCCACCGATCACTATCACCAACAATAAACGTAACCGGCCGGGATAACTGCTGGAGAAAGCGATGGATCAGATATCGCTTTTGAAATCCGTTCAGCCCCACGCAATGCTCCAGCAGTGAAAGAAAAGATTCCCAGGCGCCCGGAATCATCTGTGCATTCCAGGTATTTTCCCAGTAAATCTCTGGCAATCGGGCAATGTCCGTCACCAGCAGTTTTTGGTAAAAATCTTTTGTTCCCCTGATTCCACTTTTCCGAATGAAATATAGCAGTACCCGATTAACACCTTTGAGTGCCAGCAAGCGGGGCAAAAAAGGAATTGTCCGTGTTCCTCCCGCCGGATGTCCAATCAACACAAGCTGATGGACCCGGTGCGGATAAGCAGCGGCGAAACTGACGGCAAACAATCCCCCCATCGAATTGGCAACCATAGCAATGGTCTCGATCCCAAAACTATCCAGAAAATTGCGAACAAACGTTGCAGCGTGCTCAAAGAGGTTGATCCGAGAACGCTGATAATCGAAAAAATCTGTCAAACCGCAGCCAGGTCGATTGACCAGCAACAGGCGATAGTGATCAGCTAAATACGGGACAAGGCTATACCAATCAGCGGCATTTCCTCCACCCCCGTGCAAAAGCAAAAGTGGCATTCCACTCCCGGTCTCATAGTAGTGCACCTGTTTGACCGGACCCTTGAGGATCTGAAAGCGCGTTTCAACGGTTAGACCAACGCTCTGGAACAACTGTCGACTCGTATCCAGATATGCTTTCATCCCCGCTCCGCTTGATTGTCACAAAGATTCAAAAATATGTGGAGTTTGGGTCGGAAACTGAGAGGAAGGCACACCAAACGGCACATATTTTTCGTGCGGATCGATTGAGGCGCTCCAATATTGCATACACTGGAGTCATAAAAGATTTCATTGCCAGCAGTTGCTTTCCTCTGCGACAGACAATAAATTAGCATCAGCAGGAACTCTCCGCAGGGGCATTCCGGGTTGCTCCTCCTCTGCGCGTGGAGCAGTGCTATCCGGGATGAAAGATAGCGCCGCCAGCAGCAGCGGCAAAGAGCAAGAGCACTGCACACCCAAAAAGTACAACAGCAAGGAGCCACTGCTCTTTCCTGCCCATTTTCCGGTGTCGCGCAAGGATCCACAAAATCGCAGCCGCATAAGCAATCACTGTCCAGTACGCCAGGGTCTCGTGGTACGCCACCTGCTCACTTTTGAGGGGATACAGCTTTTCCACGTCTGTCTGCGCAAGTTCCCCGGTGATCACTGCTCCCATAGCAGCAAGCATTCCAGCGATTGCCATACTCCAGAACACCCAGCGAAGTCCCTGTCGCTGCCGCACGCACAGCGCCAGCCACACAAGCGGAAGAACCGACAGAAAGGCAACGGCATAGTGGACGATAAACGGATGGACCGTCATTGCCTCACCTCAAAATACTGCCGATACTGCCAGTACCACTGCTCCAATCGTTGCTGTTCTGCTTCCAGCTCCTCCCGGCTCTTCTCCAGAACGATCCCCCATTGATCATCGGCAACTCCAGCGGCTGCTCGCTCCGGGAAAAGGAGTCGGGCGACAAAGCGGTGTTGCTGGGGTTTCCACCGCGACAGCAAAACCAGATACACCAGAAGCTGCGGATAGTATCGCCGGAGATAATCGCGCATCTGTTCCACCGTGTGAACACCAACGGTTTTCCAGTCCCAGATTTCAAAATCTCCCTGAGCATTCTGCACGACGCAATCGATACGCCCAAACAAAAAGTCCTGGTGGTATGGCACCCAGAGCGTTTTTTCCATTTCTGCCTCCAGCAACTGATCCCCGTATCGCTGAATCAATGGTGTTGCCATTACCCGATGGATCATCTGAAAAACATCTTCCAGCACATCTTCGGGAATGAACCGGGCAATTCGTTGTGCACCATACTGGAGAATTGTTCGCAACATATCCGAATCAATGGAAGATTGGAGATACCATCGGGAAAGATGCTCCATTGCATAGTGGAAGATTTCCCCGCGTGCGGATCCATATTCCCGATCCCTTTCATCCTCTGGCTGTGGAAAAATACCAGGCAATCCACCACCATCCTCGACGGGCAATCCCAACAAATACTGCTGTTCAAAAAGCTCCGGTTCTTCAGCAAGATAGGTCAGTTGCGAAGCCGTGACGAACATTCCCGAAATGCGGGCGGAAGGTTGAACCAGGATGATTGGTGGCACTGTTGCTTGCCTTTCTTCCTCCTGCCGAACTGAGGGAAGCTCGGCTATCCGGGTTCGGATCGCCACCGGCACGGTGAATCGTTTGGCGGTAATCGTTCCATCTGCTTCCAGTTTTTCAATAACGCTTTCCCATAACTGTTCCTGATCGCTCAGCAGGGTTTCCGGCTCCAGCTCCAATCCTTCCAGCACCAACTCCAGCATTCCCTGGGGCTTCCGAATGGTGCCAGTGCGTGTCCGACGCAGCGTGCTGCTTAGAACCAGGTGATCCTGAGCGCGGGTTAGTGCAACGTACAACAGGCGTTTTGCTTCTGCCCGTTCCTTTGCCTCCTGCTCCATCTGTGCCAGCACCAGCGAGGGTGGGGTCTCCGGCTGTTGTTCCGAGAGCACTCCTGCGGGACGCAGCGCCCCGCCAAAATCCGGGTGTGGAACGAACAGGCTGCGATTGTTCGGCTGTGTTGCAGCATTTAAGTTGTAAAGCACCACCATTGGGAATTCCTGTCCCTTGGCTGCGTGGATTGTCATAATTTGCACCGCATCCTTCCCTGCCAATTGCTCCGCTTCTCCCTCGTGCTCTTCAAACCGCGCCCGTTCCAGCAATTCCTGGGCAAAATCATAGAGGTTCACCAGTCCCCGCTGCTCGTATTCTCGTGCAAAAGCGATCAACTTCTCCACATTCGCTACCATCTGTTCCCGGCGCAAATCTGCTGCTATCTTGCCGCGCCAGTCCGTACGCTCTATGATCATCCGGATTAAAACGGGAATGCTGGTTCGGGGTGCAATTGTCAACAAATCCTGCAACTGCTGATAAATCGCACCAATGGTCGCCGATTGTGGCTCCCGTCGCACGGCATTGCCCATCTTCTCCCATAAACTCTCTCCATCCATCGCTGCGATGGCTGCCAGCACAGCATCATCAACACCAAAAAACGGCGCGCGCAGAATTGATGCCAGCGCAATATCATCGTGAGGATTGTGTAAAAACAGCAAAAAGGAACGGATGTCCTGAATTTCCGGCTGCTGGTAAAATCCAGTGCCGGCATAAATCACAAAGGGAACGTGGTATCGGCGCAGGGCACCTGCCAGCGTTTCCATCCCTGAGCGGCTGCGCATCAGGATAGCAATATCTGCATACCGCAAAGGGCGACGCTGCTCTTCAACGCCAAATCCCTGAAATTCCCCACAGCTCAGGGGCTGCGCTCCCTCTACGGCATTCCGGACAAAAGCGGCAACCAGTTCAGCTTCCGATACTTCTTCCTCCATCGATTCCGTATGATCTTCCCGGTTGGTCTCTTCCCGCACAGCGGTCAAAAAAGTAATGCTACCGTGCTCCAGAGGCAATCGGGCAACAATCAACGGCGTATACGGAACATCGTACTCGGACAGTTGTTGCTCCATCAAAGGGACGCAAACCAGGTTTACAAATGCCGCCAAGCGGGGGAGCATCCGAAACGACGCCTGCAATTGCACCTGTCCCCACCACTCCGAGGACCGGAGCACAGGGACGCGGTCATCCCCAACCTGAACGGTTGCAGGGGGTGCTGCTCCCCACCGTTGCTGATTCCACCGCTCGATCTCCTGCTGTGCCTTCAGAAAAACCCGAACATCCGAACCGCGAAACCCATAAATACTCTGCTTGGGATCGCCAACGACAAACAGATTGGCTCCCTTTTTCGGATCTTCCAGAATTGTTAGCTTGCGGATCAAAGCATACTGTACCGGATTCGTATCCTGAAATTCATCGACCATCAAGTATCGAATCTGCTGACGAAGTTCCTGCACAGCCTGCGGATGCCGATCCAATACTTGCAACAATAACAACTGCAAATCATCAAAATCCAGCCATCCCTGCGACTTTCGCCGTTCGGTTGCCTCTCGCACAACCTCCTGTAAAAAGTGCATCAACTGCTGCAAATCGGCAAAAAGCTCGTGATCGAGATCGGCGTACGCCAGGCTGGACCGGAGCTTTTCGACCCGATCGATAATCCACTTAGTCGCATTGATCAGCCGGCGGGTGGGCGGCTGCACGAAAATGTTCGATCGGAGCTCACCATTTTTACGAAACACCTTCTGATGGTACTGCAACCAGTCGTGCAGGAATGCTTCAACTTCTGCTATCGAGCCCTGCCATACCCCATCCCCTTTCCATTGCTCAATCCATCCCTGCAAAGCGCTGATCCTGTCCACGCCCTTTTCCGCTGGTTCGGTGGATTGAAAGATTTTTGCCATCACCCGCTGGTATTCCCGGAACAGCCGCTTCACCTGGCACTGCAGGGCTCTATCCCGCTCTTCGATCAATTCCTCTACCGACTGCTGGAAAACCGCATACCATTCTTCGAACTGCTCACTGCTGGCAATCAGCGATTGCAACAAACGCTCGGTTTCAGCCCGGCGATACCGGAGGAAAAGAGACCATAGCAGCGAATGAAAAGGAGATGTGGGATCCCGGAGCACTGCTTCCACCTTTTGGTCCAGCACGTCATTGCGAAGCTGGCGTGACTCGTACTCGCTCAATTCCCGAAACGTCGGCGGCACGCCCGCCTCTACAGCGTAATCCCGGAGCAATTGCGCTGCAAAGCTATGAATCGTGGAAATTCGAGCGCCGCTCAGTCGTTCCCGCAGCATTTTCAACTGCCGCCACTCTGCCTTATACGCAGGATCTGCCAGCAAGCTCTCTAACCGGCGGGCAATCCGTGTGAACATCTCCGCTGCGGCTGCTCGCGTAAAGGTAATAGCCACCACAGACCGGATTGCCTCTGCCCCGTGGCGCATCAGCAGTGCAAAGTATCGTTCAACCAGAACCCGGGTTTTCCCCGAACCAGCATTCGCAATCACGACCAGCGGGCGATCGAGCAGCAGTGCCAGTTTTTGCTCACGTGTCAATTGCATCGTCGGCGCTCCAGTCAGCTATGGATTTCGGGAAAAATTCGCAATACGCAAAATGATCAAATCCTGGATATTGCGTGCCACCATCGCCGGAAATGGGGCATTGTTCACCACGACAACAAACACGAATGGTTCTCGATCTCGAGAAAAACAGTATCCAGCAATACCAGAAACACCGGTGAGCGTTCCGGTTTTAGCAAAGACCGATCGAGCAGTTTCGATTTCCCCCAGCCGAAACTGCAACGTACCCGGTTCTCCGGGACGGGCTAAGGAACGGAGAAAGACATTTCGATATCGGCGATGGTAAACAAATGTCAGCAACTGAGCAATGTGCGCTGGACTTAACAAATTCAATCGAGACAGTCCAGATCCATCCACAATACGCAGGGATTCCACATCGATATGGGCAAACCGGACAAATCCCAGCAGCGCATCAATCCCCGCCGTCCGACTCCCTTCACCCCGAAAAATTTTTCCTAAGGTTTTGAGCAGCATTTCTGCCCCCAGATTATAGCTGTGGCGATTGATTCCAGCGATAATATCCGCCAGCGGAGGTGAGAACCATTCTACCAGGGTTTCAACAGAGCGATTTCGTCCACTACCAGCATCGATAGCACGCCGAATACTGCCTCGAACCCGAATTCCCTGACGCTGCAAAGCCTGTTGCAAGCAAAAAGCAGCAAAGAGAGCAGGATCATCAACCGGGATGGAAAGCATCAGCGAGTCTCGCGCTCTGCGCAACCGAAAGGTCCCCTGGAGGACATAGTCTGCAGCACAGGGGTCTCGTACACACCGAACGTCGGTTGTTCCACTATCAATGAGCGTAATCTGCGGTCGGACATTGACAAACGGATAATCTGGATCTTTCCAAAGGAGTATCGCTGGAGCTGCGGTATCCGTCACCGTCAGCACCATGCGAATACAATTGTCATCAATAGCGAGCGCCGATACTGGAGCGGCATAGGCATATCCGATGTCGTCGATATCCCAGCCAGGCGCCCAGAATTCTCGATCAAAATAGGAATCATCCGCAACGATGTCTCCTTCAACAACACGGATCCCCCGTTGCTTTAGCCGTGCCGCCAGCAGAGCAAGCAGGGAATCAGCACGAATGTGGAAGATTGGAGAAATGGCTGGATTGCCATTGCTCCACAGAATCAAATTCCCCCGCAAAATCGAATCCTCGACCACAAAGCCATCGGTCAATAAAACCGTACGAAAGCGATAATCGGCACCTAAAAAGTCCAGTGCTGCTGCCGTGGTAAACAGCTTCAACAAAGAAGCAGGGACAAAAAGTTTATGCGGATTTTTCTCAACAACAACTTCCCCCGTTTGCAGTGATTGCACCACAACGCCTACAAAAGCAGGCTGCAACTCGGCGCTCTCCAGAAGACGCTCCAGATCCGCTTGCAAACGGCATACCGCCGGAGATGGCATTTCGACAACACCCGGCACCGGTTGTGCGAGGAGAAAGGAAACACACCAGAACCACCATCCCAAAACAACCTTTCGGCTCATTGCTGCTGCCGTCGATTATGCAAAAACTCCTGTGCCCGTCGTACTGCTGATTCTGGCGCCAGCGAAGCAATACGGTTCAACAACGCCGCACACTGCTCAACTGATATCCCAACATTCAACGCTCCCCGAAGATGCGCATACTGCTGCGGTGCCCAATCCAGCACGGTCAGAATGGCAACAGCCACCAACTCTCGCTCTGGAACAGACAATCCCGGACGCGACAGCACCTTTCCGTATCCCTCAACGATCATCCATTCGTCCAACTGTGGCGACAACTGCTGCATTCGCTGCCGCATCTTAGCATACACCGAAGTATAGATCTGGCGGCACAATTGTTCTCCCCGATGAACAAAGGTTGCTACATCATAGGGTTCCGTCCACGGGACAAAGGATAGCTGCTTTTCCACCAGCTTCTGATGCAAACGCTCTATCGCTGCAATCGCTGCGGGAAAACCAGCAAACAGATACAGCTCCAGAAAAGCCTCGTAAAAAGCAGCAGCCGCTTCACGACTCAGGCACTCATCAAGCAACTGAAGCAAATCTGCCCACCGGCGACGGGCAGCGAAAGCAGCAGCAATAGCTGGCTCCAGCCTTGGTTCCGCTGTCCCCGCTTTTTTCTCCAGCGCTACTTTTGCTTTGCCTTCTTCACGTACTGCTGAAAGGTGGATTTTCGCTGCGGTCCTATGAACTTTGCCACGATGGTCCCGTCCGGCGCAATGATAAAGGTGGTGGGCACAACGCCAACGCCTCCGTAGGCAGCGCTGATCTGTCCCAGGATGTTTCCATCTTCGGTGGTCACATTCACGTACGGCAGATTTGCTCGAGCAACAAAATTCTGTAGATTCTGCATCTTCTGGCGGCCACGCTCAAAAGCCACGCCGACCACAAAGACTTCCGACTGCATTTCCCGTGCTAATTCTGCAATATCCGGCAGTTCCCGGCGGCACGGCGGACACCACGTCCCCCAGAAATTCAGTAACACCACCTTTCCTTCCTTGAGCACTTCCGATAACCACCGCTGCTTCCCATTTTCTCGCCACGCAAAATCTGCAAACTTCCGGGGATTCTTCGATTTTTTCACTGCCACCAGTTCATAGACAGCACCCTTGTTATCTTTTTTAGATTCCGCTTTCTGTGCCAGCAAAAATCCAAGGGCACCGGCAATAATAGCCACAATCAGCACGATCCGAAGTTTGGACATCATTGCACAACTCCTTTTGTTACTTTGCCACTAACTGAATCATTGTTGCTTTATCCAGCGCTGCGATCATTGCATAGAGCACTGATCCATCCTGCCAGACCAGTAAATGCTTACCATCCCGGAAACTTTCCACATATCGTTTTCCCTGCCGGAGAACGTAGCGCATAGGACGATCCAGATACACATATCCTTCAGTAGCCATCTCAGCCGGGAATTGGGACACGAGTACTTTGGTGCCGGCTGCCTGATATATCCAGCACAAAAACATACGATCCATCAACTCAACCTTTTTCGCCCCCATCAAAGTTGCTCGCAATGGTGGTGCTATCCGGGGAAAGCTTTTGTGCTGGCGTTCCAGCCACTGGAACACTTCCTCCGGACGCTCCGCTGCAATATCCATTTTCACTGTACCATTTAATAGCGCCTCCAGCCCACTGACCAGATGTTCCCGAACCACCACGCTACTTTCTGGATGAAAGAGGTCTGCATTTCCTGATGCTTTCCATACCCCAACGTACCACAAGCCAACCCCTACCAATACAGTGACAACCGCAATGTGATATCGTTTCAGAAGCTGCAGCAATCGCTGTACAAATGCAAATCGCACTTTGTGTGCCACCATTGCGGTCGGCAAGGGTGCCGTTTGTCGATACGCTGCAAATTGCTGTCGGTATTCCTGTAAACATTGATGCACGAACATCTCCTGACGAAGCTGCTGCTGGAATTGGGGATTATCACGGGACAACTTCGCTATCAACCGCTTTTCCTCCTCATCCAGCGCTTCCCCGTCAACGTAGGCGGCTAACAGTGCCCCAATGTGCTTCTGCTCTTTCATTGTTCACAAACATTGTATCACTTTATCATCCCCACCTTTCGCTTTGCACCTGTTACGTTTTCCACTCCCCGGCTAACTTTTGCAACGCCTTTACGTCTTTCACGACCAGTCCACGGCGACGCACTTCGACTATGCCATCCCGTTGCCACTGACTGAGAATCGTGCTCAGTGTCTGCCGTGATACCCCACATAACGTCGCTAAATCTTTCTGGGCTAAAAACGGAGCAATCTCATACGGCGGTCCTGCAGCATTCCGCTGCTGGTATTCCGGCAATTGTTCCAGCAATTGCAGCAGTAATGAAGCAATGCGTTGTGGAGCGTCTTTGAAAAGCAAATCAGAGATACACTGCTGATACCGTTGCAATCGCCCCCCCAGCCACTTTGTTACTTCAAACATCACCTTCGGATGCTCGTGCAGAAAATTCAAAAAATCCCGAAAAGGGAAAATGCATACCAAGGAATCGCTCAATGCCTGAGCAGACTCCCGATGATAATGCTGACTGTCGACCAGGCTGAGCTCGCCAAAGAGCATCCCCGGCTCAATAATCCCTACAACAATTTCTTTACCGTCCGGCAAATAACGCGAAACTTTAATCCTCCCTTTTTTCAGCAAATACACGTGCAAAGCTGGTTCATTCTCAAAGAAAATCTGCTCTCCCTGGCGATACACCGCCATTTTCGACAGACTGTCCAACTGCTGCAATTCTTCTCTGGACAGCCTGTGGAACGGCGCACTTTGCTCCAGAAACCAGACCTTAATGCTTTCCATCGAAACTTAAGCCTCAGTTTTCTGCATCCGCGCTATCCGCTTCTGCCTCCAGAGAATGGGTATCTGATGCTCCACCATACGACATCGGTCCCGTTTCCTGCGATTTTTCCGAAGGCTGCTGCACGCGGAACACCAGATGCTTTTTGTTTGGATCATATTCTGCGATAACCGTTGCCCCTTCGGGAATTGCATTAAGGAGCAACTCTTCAGCCAGTGGATCTTCCACATACCGCTGGATTGCCCGCTTCAATGGGCGAGCGCCGTACTGTTCATCGTATCCCTGCTCAACCAGGAAGTCCTTCGCACTCTGTGACAGTTCCAGCGATACGTTCATACTGCGCAACCGCTCCTGAAGGTAGCGCACCTGGATATCGATGATCTTGTAAATGTCTGCTTTCTCCAGGTGTCGGAAGTAGATGATGTCATCCACCCGGTTCAAAAATTCCGGATTAAAGAAGCGTCGAAGCGCCTCCTGGATCGCACTTTTCATCTGTTCAAAGCGCCCTTTGGCTTCATCTGCCATAAATCCAATCTTCCCGCCGGGCTTAATATCCTTGGTTCCGGCGTTCGATGTCATAATGATAATGGTGTTGCGGAAATCCACTCGCCGTCCTAAGCCATCGGTAAGGATACCATCGTCGAAAACCTGAAGGAGAACATTGAACACTTCCGGATGCGCCTTTTCAATTTCGTCAAACAGGATGATGCTGTACGGTTTGCGGCGAACTTTTTCCGTCAACTGTCCTCCTTCCTCATACCCCACATATCCCGGTGGCGCACCAATAAGCCGGGACACGGAGAATTTCTCCATATACTCGCTCATATCAATACGAATGAGCGCATCTTCGGAGTGGAACATATATCGCGCCAGCGCCTTTGCCAGCTCTGTTTTCCCCACGCCCGTCGGACCCAGAAAGAGAAAGACACCAATTGGACGTTTGGGATCTTTCAAACCAGCACGGGAGCGCCGAATTGCTTTGGCAAGTTTCTCAATGGCTTCATCCTGCCCCACAACCTCCTTCTTCAATTCTTCTGCCATCTTCAACAATCGTTCACCTTCACTCTGCGCCACTTTCTGCACCGGAATGCCCGTCATCAACGCAACAACCTCAGCAACATCTTCTTCGGTGACTTCAAAGACCATATCCTTCACTTCCTCCTCCCAGCGCTCTTTTGCTTCTTCCAGTTCAGCCTGCAACCGTTTTTCTAAATCCCGCAAGCGTGCTGCTTCTTCAAAGTTCTGTGCTTTGACCACCTGATTTTTCTGCTCCCGCACCATCTCGATCTGTTCCTCCAGATCGGTGATTTCTTTGGGCACAACGATATTCGCTAAATGGACCCGCGAGCCAGTTTCATCCATCACATCGATGGCTTTATCCGGCAAAAACCGATCGGTAATATACCGCTCTGCCAGGGTTACGCACGAGCGAATGGCTTCGTCGGTATACCGTACGTGGTGATGTTCCTCGTAGCGATCCTTAATCTGCATCAAAATTTCAATGGTTTCCTCTGCCGTTGGGGGATCAATCATAATTTTCTGAAACCGTCGATCCAATGCCCCATCTTTTTCAATGTACTGGCGATATTCATCCAGTGTTGTTGCCCCAATGCATTGCAATTCTCCTCGCGCCAATGCCGGTTTGAAAATATTGGAAGCATCCAGCGATCCCGACGCACCGCCAGCGCCAACGATGGTGTGCAACTCATCAATAAACAGAATCACGTCATCTGCTTTTTCTAACTCATTCAGAATCGCTTTCATCCGCTCTTCAAACTGCCCCCGGTATTTCGTAC
The DNA here is from genome assembly GCA_026996895.1 of Candidatus Kapaibacterium sp. Classification (GTDB taxonomy): domain Bacteria; phylum Bacteroidota; class Ignavibacteria; order Kapaibacteriales; family WFXC01; genus WFXC01. The sequence continues at coordinate 4,396 of JALWJX010000035.1, read as the reverse complement.
CAGCAACCAGAGCCGCTAAGTCCAGTGCAACAATCCGTTTATCAAAGAGTACGCGTGGAACTTTGCGCTCGACAATCCGCATTGCTAAACCCTCAGCAATAGCCGTCTTTCCAACGCCCGGCTCTCCAATGAGAACGGGATTGTTCTTTTTGCGGCGAGAGAGTACTTGCGTTACCCGTTCAATTTCCTTATCGCGTCCAATAACCGGATCCAATTTCCCCTCCATTGCCAGCTTCGTCAGATCGCGGCTAAAGCTATCCAGAACCGGGGTCTTCACGCGCTCCCGACTGGTTCGGCGATGCTGTGTTCGCCGTTGCGTCCGCCCCGTTCCCGAAGAAGGCTTACCACTCAAAATGTTATCCAATTCGTTGCGCACCGCATCATAGGTTACCGAAAACTGTGCTAAAATCTGGGCTGCGATATTTTCATCATCCCGCAACAGAGACAGCAACAGATGTTCCGTTCCGATAACATCCGCTTTGTAGAGCTTTGCTTCCAGATAGGTCAGCTTCAACACCTTCTCCGCCTGCTTGGTTAGCGGGATATTGCCGATGGTCATTGTGCCACCTGCCGGGCGAACGGTGTCTTCAATCGCTTTCTTGAGCTTAAACAAGTCCACTCCCAGATTCCGCAGAATCCGAACGGCTAATCCTTCGCCTTCCCGAATAATGCCCAGAAGAAAATGCTCCGTGCCAATATAATCGTGTCCCAGACGAACCGCCTCCTCACGACTCAACCGAATCACTTCCTGAACTCTGTTGGAAAAATTCCCTTCCATTGATGAACCTCGATTTCCCTGTGAAACTTTCTCTACCTGCCAATTGTATTTTGTTTGACGACCTACAATCCGGAAAATTTCGGCTATCCGGATTCGTCCACCAGCCTGCTTTCCCGTTTGTTTTCTACACACAAATAACAGTCAATAGGGGCAGAAAGTTCCACAAACATAGGGGCACAACAATGTTTGATGCACAAAAGCAAAAATTGCAGCAACTGGAAGAGCAACTGCACAAACTATGGAGGTATCTTTGACATTCCGGGAAAAACACAAGAACTCGAACAATTAGAGCAAGCATCTCAGGCACCGGACTTATGGGATACACCGGAAAAAGCGCAGAAAATGATGCAGCGCATAGCAACGCTGCGAGAATGGTTAGCAGAATTCCAGCAAGCAAAACAGAAAGTTGAAGACACCCGTGCTCTGATCGAATTAGCAGAAGAAGCTGGTGAAGAAAGCTATGAAGCTGAGCTGAACGAAGAGCTCCGCCATTTAGCCGCCCTGCTGGAAAATCTGGAACTCCGTAATGTTCTTACCGATCCCGACGACGAACGCAACGCGATTTTAACCATCAATGCTGGTGCTGGCGGCACTGAAGCGCAGGATTGGGCGGAAATGCTCCTGCGGATGTATCTTCGATGGGCAGAACGGCACGGATTCAAAGTGGAATTGCTGGATCGCCAACCCGGCGAGGTCGCAGGTATTAAGTCTGCAACGGTGCTCATTGCTGGTCCCTATGCTTACGGCTTGCTCAAAGCGGAAAACGGAGTCCATCGACTGGTGCGCATTTCTCCCTTCGACTCCAATGCACGACGCCACACTTCCTTTGCTTCCGTTTTTGTCTATCCCGAAGCACCTGAAGATGTCGACATTGAAATCCGTCCCGAAGACATTGAAATTGAAACCTTTCGCGCTGGTGGCAAAGGAGGACAACACGTCAACAAAGTTGAAACTGCCGTACGCATCCGCCATCTTCCCACCGGCATCGTCGTCACCTGCCAGGACGAACGCTCTCAGTATCAGAACCGGGAGCGGGCGATGAAAATGCTGCGGGCACGGCTCTATCAGAAAAAGCGGGAAGAGGAGCTGGCAAAGAAACAGGAGCTGGAAAAGTCAAAGAAGAAAATCGAATGGGGAAGCCAAATTCGATCTTATGTTTTCCATCCTTACACAATGGTCAATGATCACCGAACAGGTGTGAAGCGAAGTGATGCAGAGAATGTAATGGATGGGGATCTGGACGAATTTATCCGGGCTTACCTCCTTTACGAAGCATCGCAAAAGGAACAGAGCACAGCGTAATCCTTGCCTCTGATGCTGAAAAATCCTGTGCATTGTCACATTGCGCTCTACTGTTATCAACTCCCATTGATAGGACAAGCGCATCCCGTTAAAGAGGGGCTGTTCTTTATCCTTGAGACTGAACAGCAGTACAGTTATGGTGAGTATGCTCCCCATCCTGCGACTTTCCAGACCCCCTTAGCAACGCTCGAACGAGCTCTGGTGCAACTGTGTGACGCTGGAAGCATCACCGTATCCAAACTTTCGCCCCCACTCCAATGGGGTTTTGTAATGGCGCTGTCGTGGCTCTTTCCGGAGATAGGAGGATGGAATCTTCCCAACCGCCTACCGATCAGAGTGCCGCTTAACGGGCTGATCACAGACCTTCGCACCGCCCTCCAGCCGTCGACCTCCGTACCTCCTTACAGCACCTTCAAGTTAAAAATTGGCAGATTGCCCGTTGATGAGGAAATTGCGTTGATCCAGCAGTTTCATCAGCAGTATCCTGACGTCCAACTCCGGCTGGACGCCAATCAACGACTGTCTTTCGATCAAGCTAAACGGCTACTGACCGCACTCCGAGGCCTTCCCATTGAGTACGTCGAAGATCCAACCGCAGACAGCGAAGAATATCCAGCGTTATTCCATCAAACCGGGATCCCCATTGCACTGGATGAGACGCTCACTTCTTCGTGGCTGAAAACACACTCTGCATCACCTCTCGATTGGTTAGCCGCACTGGTCATCAAACCCCCGCGATACGGGGATCTCACAACAATTTGCCATCTTGTCGCCACTGCTCACCAACACCATATCCCTCTGGTGCTGAGCGCCGCTTACGAAAGCACGCTGACTCTGCACTGGCTTGCCCTTGTTCACGCCTCGCTGAATCCCACATCGGTGGCAGCAGGCTTAGACACTTTCCGCATTTTCACCGAACACTTAAGTCCGTGGGAAGTCCGGAACGGAACCGTCGTTCTGCGCTCTTACCGACCGGAACCCTCTACACTTGCCTGGGATCGATCCCACTTTCTTGGTCGCTGGCACGTGCAGCTTTACTGGGACGCCCAGATACACCGATAAAGATCGGCGATGGTGATCATCCGGGGATGCGAAGGTACAATGCGAACCGTACACCCCTGTATCCCACTGTAGCGACACTGATACTGTCCCCGGAACAGATAAATGGTAGAATCCGCTTTATCTTCGACCTTGAGCAGCGACGCTTCCCCGGCCACAATCGCACCGTGTTTATCCACTTTTCCACAGTACGCCTCCACCCGAACATCGTCCGGTGACAGAGCCCCCAGATCTACGTAAGCGCTGACGGTAATTTCCTGTCCAACCCGGATGGTATCCGATGCATCGATCACAACATTCAAAATTCGCACCTCGTCCCAGTGCGCCATAACCCGACGTTTCCATTCAACGTATGCCCTTGCCTGTTCCGCATTGTTCCCTGAGCGCACCTTATACTCCTGGTATGCTGGCAGGTATTTCCGCTGTAAATACTGATGGAGCATCTGAGCGGAAGAATACGGTGCTGCTAAGGTGTAGATCGCCACTTTCATTCGCTCCACCCACCCTTCGGGATAGCGGCTCAGTCCTCGATCATAAAACATCGGAATCACCTCCTGCTCCAGCAAATCAAACAATGCTTCGCCCTCGGCGAAATCCTGCTCTTCAATCGATGCAAATTCCTGGCGCTGTCCGATGGCAAATCCATTTTCCCCATTATACGCTTCATCCCACCAGCCATCTAGCGTGCTGACGTGGATGGCACCGTTCAGCACCGCTTTCATCCCACTGGTCCCACTGGCTTCCAGGGGACGACGCGGTGTATTGAGCCAGACATCGCATCCTTTGACCAGCAGTCGGGCAATTTCGATGTCGTAATTTTCCAGAAAAACAACATACCGCTCCAATCCATATTGCTTGACCTTTTGCACAATTTCCCGAATCATCTCCTTGGCAGGAACATCGTGGGGATGGGCTTTTCCAGCGAGCAGGATCTGCACCGGGCGTTCCGGATTGGTTAGCAACTTTTTCAACCGTTCCATATCCTGAAACAACAATGTTGGTCGTTTGTAAGTTGCAAAGCGCCGGGCAAATCCAATGGTGAGCACGTCCGGGTGCAAATACGCCGCAATCTGATTCAATTGCTCCGTCGGCACGGATCGTCGCTCCAGCATCTGTCGCAGCTTCCGTCGGGCAAACAGGATCAGTCGCTCCCGTCGCCGTTCGTGCACCCGCCACAGCTCTTCTGAGGGAATTAAAAACACATTCTGCCACGCTTCCTGTGCCCACGGTTCTTCCCGCCAACGGGGAGTCAGGTAG
>JALWJX010000034.1 GCA_026996895.1 Candidatus Kapaibacterium sp. | reverse complement strand
TATGAAGGGAGGGAGGAGATAGGTTTTGCGGATACATCGGCGGTTGCCGTGCGGTATCGGTGTGGGATGCGGGTTAAGTATACGACGTACGGGTTAGGGGCCAGGGAGTATCGGGGATGCGAGGGGCAATGGTTGTGGATCTGGGTTGTTCGAGGGATCGGGATCGTGCAGTTTCAGGTAGCAGATGACTGGTCGTGGGAGTTTATGACCGATTATGAGCCGTGCGAGCCGAGGGATCCGGTGAGGTGGCGCTTGCGGCGGTATTCGATTCGGTAGTGAGAGGTAAGCCGGTGTGAGCAGTGTTGTGATTTGTTCTGTTCGAGCATAGCGTTGACCTTTGGGTACCGTGATGCAATCCTGTTCTAAGGAGATTCCTTCTTTTACAGCGCAGCAGGATCTTCCATTCTTGCGGAAGTGCCGAGGTGGGAGCGCCGGCTTTCGCCGGCAAGAAGTTTCTTCTCCCTCTGGGAGAGGGTAAGGGTGAGAGGGAAATATGCACGCTGAAGCGTGCGCTCCCAGTAAACCCCACAGGGAACGCCGGCTTTAGTCGGCAAACGGTGGAACAAGCCTGCGGGTTGTCCTGCTGAAGGGAGTTGCACACTGGAGCGTGCGTTCCCGGTGGGTATGCCGTGGATCAGGGAGCAACATTATGGGGGAAAGAGCGTTAAACAGGCTGGAAAGGTAAAGAAAACAGGAGCGATACTGAATGCACTGGCAGCGATGGATGTGGCGTAGTGCCCTGTGGATCATTTTCGTTTCCCTGGCGTGGGGCATTGACCCGATTCCGCCAGCGTTGTTCAAACCAGTAACGCCGGAGCGGGCAAAGGAGCATTTGCAGTTTTTGGCTTCAGATGAGCTTCAGGGACGGTCGACTCTGCGCCCGACTATCTGGATTGCGGCGCGCTACATTGCTGAACAATTTCGCCGTTTTGGACTGGAGCCGTTTCGCGATACCAGCTACTTTCACCTGTATGAACTTCGTCGTCGGTATTTGGCTTCCGTTCCGGTACTGTACGTTCACCACCGTAGTGGAAAAACCGATACGCTTGCCGCCGGTCGGAACTGGCGTCCGTACTATTTCACCGCTGCGATAGCAGTGGATTCCCTGCCGGTGGTGTTCGCTGGTTATGGAGTGTCGCTGCCCGATAGTGCCTATGATGATTATGCGCATCTGGACGTGCGGGGGAAAGCAGTGCTGGTGCTGGATGGATTGCCGGCGCCGTTGCGGCAGCGGATGAGCCGGCGAGAACAGCGACGGTATGGGGTGCGGTATAAAGCGGAGCTGGCGGCACAATTAGGTGCAAAAGCCCTGCTGGTTGTTCGGATTCGCCGGGGGCGGGTGCGGTTAGGGGGATTTCCGTGGCCCCTGCTCAGCCATCGCATTTCCCGCCGGGCAGTGCCAGCCGTTCCAGCAATGAGCATTTCACCGATCATCGTTGCCAGCTTTGGCAAAAAAGCAGCGGAAGCCGTCGTTGGAAGCCTGGATTCTTTGAGAAGCTGGCAGCGTCGAATCGATTCTACTGGAGTGCCATACACGACCACTTTCAACGGCGTCCGGCTTTCCCTGTCGGTCAGGGATACGGTGGAAAAAATTGTTGTGCCGAACGTTGTTGGTGTCCTTCGCGGAACGCTGCGCCCTGAGGAATACGTGGTCGTCGGTGCACACTATGATCACGTTGGAACTGGTGGGACCAAAGCAGATACGATCTACAATGGAGCGGATGATAATGCTTCGGGAACCACTGGATTGCTGTTGTTAGCAGAAGCGTTTGCACAGGTCAAACACCCACCGCTGCGCAGTATCCTGTTTGTCGCCTTTAGCGGTGAAGAGATGGGCTTGCTGGGCTCGAGAGCGTTTGTCAACGACTCCACCGTCCCCGTTGATCGGATTGTTGCGATGCTGAATATGGATATGATTTCGCGCAACCATCCGGATACCCTGCACGTTGGCGGTGTAGATCTTGCGCCGACGTTGCAAAAGATACTGGAGACAGAAAATCAGCATCTGACTCGCCCCTTTGTGCTGCTTTACGATATCGATGCGTTTATGGGACGCAGCGATCAGGCGAATTTCATCGAGAAAAACATTCCTTCGTTGTTTTTCTTTACCGGACTCCACGAGGATTACCATCAGGTCGATGATGAGGTGGACAAAGTGAATTTTGACAAGTTAAGCCGGGTAGCTACTCTGGTTGGACGGCTGTTATGGCACATTGTCCATAGTGAAACGCCGATACCCATAGGTGAGCCGTAGTTTAAACTTTTCAAAACAGCAAGGGGTCTAATGGTAACGTTTTTGTGGGTGAAGGGTTATTATCAAGGAATTTCGGAGCTTTTGTTCAACAACTGGGGATCTGTACGATGAGACGGCACAGTCGATTTCTGTTCGGGCTTGTTGGGTTGGTAGCTTTCCTGGTATGGAGTGGTATTACTGGGTGCGATCGCTTACCGACGCAACCGCAGGAAGTAGGTGTTGCTGATGAGGAAGTTGCGAATGTTGTGGTGGAGGATCTGGAAATACCGGATCCTGAGGTCAAGGTGGATCTTGCCAGAGGCGATGGTTCCATCCAGCATCATCCTCGATATGTTCCTTTTCGTCTGGGATGTATTCTCCGGAAATTGGACCTGACGCGTGAGCAATGGGATTCGGTCAAAACGTATTTGCGCGAATATCGCGCCTGCACCTGGGAAGTACGCGATTCCGTGCGGCGAGCAGCGCGTCCGATACTGGAAGAATATCGCCAGCAACTCCGGGAAATTCTCCAGCAATACCGCAATGGCGAAATTGATCGGGATTCTTTGTTCGTATTGCTTCGGGAGCTACGGCAGTCCCTGGTAGAAGCGTTTGCGGATCTGCGGCAGTGGGCACGTCAGCAGATGGAAAATTGCAAGGAAGTGCTCTTTGAAAAGATTCGATCGATCCTTACCGATGAGCAGAAAGAAGTGTGGGATGAGTGGGTGGAGAACGGCAGCGATTGCGGCGATCGCTGGCGGCGCTGGCGACGAGATCGCGACGATGACCATGGTCGCTGGGATCGTGATGGGGACCATGGTCGGCGAGATCGCGATGGGGACCATGGTCGCTGGGACCGCGATGGGGATCATGATCGGCGAGATTGTGATGGGGACCACGATCGGGATCGTGATCGGGATCGTGATCGGGATCGTGATCGGGATCGTGATCGGGACCACGACCGGGATCGTGACCATCGCGATGGTGGACACTGGCGTCGAGGTGGATGATAGAAAGTTGCTGGAGTAAAAATTGGCAGCCTCGGGAAGCGAGCTTCTCGAGGCTTTTTTGTTTCCACTATCGAAGAAAGAACCATACGTAGCCAAACGTTGCGGGGGCGCAGAACAGCGCACTATCAAAACGGTCCAGAAATCCGCCGTGTCCCGGAAAGAACTGGGAACTATCTTTGACCCCCGCTTTGCGCTTGAGGAGAGATTCTGTAAGATCACCGATCGGACCGATAACGCCAACCACCGCTCCTAAAACAATCCAGTGATACTGCGGTAGTGCAGGGAGGAGAAGGGAGCCAGCAATCCCAAAAGCAAGGATGCCACCGATGAAACCGGCGATTGCGCCTTCCCACGTTTTTTTCGGACTCACCGCAGGTGCTAATTTCCGCTTCCCCCATTGCCGACCGGCGAAATACGCAGCGGAATCACTGATCCAGATAGTGGCAAACAGTGCGATGATGAGCTTTGCCCCTGCGCGGTCAGGGGAGCCAACCATTGCAAGCATTGCCGCATCAGAGAGCTCGAAAACAAAGCGGAGCGCCAGAAGGAGGGAAAGCGAAAGACCAACATAAAGAACGCTGAATGCAGAGCCAGCGACAGCAAGAGCAGCGTTGCGGTGGGACCTGTATAGCACAAACGTAGCAGAGAGGATTACACTTCCGAAGAGGAGGATAGCCAGCAGTTCGAGAGAGTGATCTGTGATCGACAGTTCGGGAAAGAACAGAAGTGGCAGGAAGAGATTCCAGGCAAGAACCGGAAAGGAAGCGATGCGGATATCCATTTTGCGGAACAGTGCTACCAACTCCAGAGAGCTTCCCAGAATCAACAGCTCTACGGCGACAAACCAGAGCCATCCGCCCGTCCAGACGATCCAGACAAAGATCGGGATTCCAACAACAGCGGTCAGAATTCGTATCCATAGTTCCCGCATTGGTACTGCTGGATTGTTGAACAAGTGAAGCGCAAAAGTACAGATTTCCGGGCAACAGAGCATAATGAACAAGGGAAAGGAAGAGGATGAGGGTTTCAACGCTCCTGGTTTTTGAAGGAACAGAGCCGCATCGGGCGTCGATCGAGGAATGGTTCCATAAGCAGCAGGTGTCTTTTCTGAGTGTAAACGCTCAGGAATTTGGGGAGCGAGAACAGGAGATCGATCAATGGCGTCGCGCGGCTGAGCAACCAGTCGTTCTCGACTTTCGATGGAACCTTGCCCTGCAATACGGTGCTTTGTCCGATCCTGTGCTGAATCAGTTCGCTGCGACTCCAGAATCTGTCTGGATTCTTTCCAGTTCCCCGTTGCTCCTTACAGCGGAGCTGGCAGCCGCACTACGGTCTCCGTTTGTTGCCCGATTCAACGGGCTACCGACGTTTTTCCCGGATGCCGCCGTGGTTGAAGTGATGCTCCCCGACGCCGATGCAGCAAAGGTTCGGTTTCTGGAAGAATACTTTAGGCTGCTGGGGAAAGAGGTCGAAGTCGTGGGTGATACGGTCTGTTTTACCGGTCCTCGAGTGCTGGCGATGATCATCAACGAAGCCTACTTTTGTTTGCAGGAGCGCGTTGCGTCGGCAGAGGATATTGACACGGCGATGAAGCTGGGGACGAATTATCCCCGGGGACCAGTGGAATGGGGAGAGCAAATAGGGCTGGATTGCGTCTGTGCTATGCTGGACGCGCTGTATGCTTACTACCATCAGGAGCGGTACCGTTGTGCACTCCTGCTGCGGCGTCAGGCGGTGCAAAAGAATAGACGGATGTCGTAGATTGCTTTTGCCGCTTATTCATATCGAAGGGCTTCCACCGGATCGAGTCGAGCCGCTTTCCACGCTGGATAGGAACCAAAGATCACACCTAACAGCGTACAGATGAGCACGCTACCAATGATCCAGTTCAGTGGCAGGACCAGTTGGAATCCTAAGGAAGAGCCCACAAGGGCAGCGGCGACGCCGCCCAGCACAATGCCGGCAATGCCACCCAGTTGAGAGAGAGTTAATGCTTCCAGCACGAATTGGGTCAGGATGTGACGAACCTTTGCCCCCACGGCTTTACGGAGCCCAATTTCCCGTGTCCGTTCCTGCACGGCTACCAGCATAATGTTCATAATCCCAACGCCAGCCGCCAGCAGGGCAATGATCCCGGTTCCAAGTCCGAAAATCTGGAGGTATTGCATAAAGCTGTCAAACTGCGAGCCGATCGCTTCATTTGTTTGCACTTCAAAGTTGTTCTCTTCCCACGGTTTCAGATTTCGCAAGCCGCGCAAAATTGCAATTGCCTGGTCGATCGTTTCCTGGAAGCTCTCCGCAGAGGGAGCTTCCACGTAGAGTGCGAACGAGCGCCATCGTGCCGGAACATTCTGGCTAAAGTAGCGGAGGAAAATGGTTGCGGGGACAAAGACGACTTTATCGAGACTTTGTCCCATCACATTCCCACGCGCTTTCAGAATGCCGACCACTTGCAACCGTCTTCCCCGGATGAAAATGTGCTGTCCCAGCGGGGAAGAAGCGGGAAAGAGCGATCGGACTACATCGGCGCCGACCACAGCAATTGGGCGGTTCAGCAGCAGATCTTCATCCGTGATGGGACGTCCTTCTTCAATATCCAGCCGGTTTGCAAGGAAGAAGCCGCCATCCACGCCGTAGAGGGTAAAATCATTGTTTGTGGTCTGTTCTTCATACTTGATCCGCACTCCGGAAATATCAGCAGCGAAGCCAACGGCGCGGGCGTACGGCTGCATTCGTTCTTTGAATTTCATCGCTTCTTGAAGGGTAATGGGCGGGCGATTCCGGTACCGGCGCCACGCTCGATGACCAACGACAAAGGAAGGACGGCGGGCGATCCGAAAAGTGTTTTGTCCAAGTTCCAGGATCTGAGAGGATACCGTGTGCTCCAGGGAAGTCACTAAGGTTCCGGACCCCATCAGGGCAAAAATACCGATGGCAATACTGAGGAGTGTCAGGAACGCTCGCAATTTGTTCGAGCGGATGGAAAAAAGTGCCTGCAAAATGCTTTCTCGTAAAACCATCGATTGTATTCCCTGTGACTTTCCAGACCGGTTATTCGTACCGCAATGCTTCCACCGGATCGAGCCGGGCAGCGCGAAGTGCTGGGGCGAAGCCTGCCAGAACGCCGACCAGCACCGCGACCAGGAGCGCAATCCCCATCAGACGGGGCGGAATGATGGATGCCGTAAAGTCCAGATCGCCGGGGAAAAGGAGAAATTTTGCTCCGGCGATCGCGCCCTGAGACAAAAGCAGAGCAATGACAGCACCGGCAGTGCTCAGCAGTGCTGCTTCGATCAGAAATTGCAGTAAAATTGCCCGCCGCTTTGCCCCTACGGCTTTACGCAGCCCAATTTCTCGCGTCCGTTCCACCACCGAAACGAACATAATGTTCATAATGCCGATGATACCTACCAGGAAAGATAGACCGGTCATTCCAATCCCGATGCCCCAGATCGCAATGCGGATGGTTCGCACCTGTTGTTCGAAAGCATCGATGGAATTGATTGAGAAATTGTCCGGTTCCCAGGGAGCCAGATTACGAACTTTGCGCATCACCATTCGCGCTTCTTCCGTAACCTCTGGCAGCACCGCTTGCGATGGGGCTTTTACCACCAGCGTGTAATTGGAGAAGTTGGTACTGTGTAACAGTTGGAACACTCGAAAGGGGATATAGACCGAGTTATCGCCCCAGTCGCTAATCAGTGTTCCCCGCTTTTTGAGAATTCCGATGACCCGGAATTTTTTGCCTTTGTAGAAAATCGTTTGTCCCAGAGGATTCTGATTTGGAAAAAGCTCCTGCCACACATTGTATCCCAGAACGGCTACGTAACTGGCAGTCAGGTCCTCAATAGGGGCGAGAAACCGTCCTGCTTCGATGCTGTTTGCCACTTCCCAGTCGTTGTCACTGGTAGTGCCGATAACCGCAATGCCGCCGATGGAGTTGTCTGCTGATCGGACGGTCTGTCCCCAGGCGTTACCCCGCGGATATGCCCGCTCTGCCAAGGTCAACTGCGCAATAGCGGCTCGGATCTGTCGAAGAGTGATCGGGGGACGCTTACGCGCCTCCCGCCACGGCGTTCGTCCCGTCCAGTCGAATTTGTGAATGTAAATGACTTCGTAACCGAGATTGCTAATCGTTCGTTCCCACGCAGAGTCCAGTCCATCCAGAAACCAGCCCATCAGAACGACAAAGGTGACACCGATAACAACGCCCAGCGTGGTGAGCAGGGAGCGAACCCGGTTGGCGGCAATAGCAGCAACAGCAATACGGATGCTTTCGCCAAATTCTGCCAGAATGTTCAGTGTGCGTTGCATCATACCGGTATGCTGCTGGTTTTGTTTTCTTCTTTCTGAATTTGACCATCCAGAATGTGGATAATGCGGTTGGCGTGTTGGGCAACGTGTGGTTCGTGGGTGACGAGAATGATGGTATTTCCCTGACGCCACAGTTCATCGAACAGCGCTAAGATTTCAGCGCCTGTACGACTATCCAGGTTGCCGGTAGGTTCGTCGGCTAAAAGAAGCGAGGGATTGTTGATTAACGCGCGGGCAATGGCAACTCGCTGCCGTTGTCCCCCCGATAGTTCGTTGGGTTTGTGAAAGAGCCGATCTCCTAATCCCACTTTTTCCAGCATAGCCACAGCGCGTTCGTAGCGTTCGTCGGCTGGAACTCCTGCATAGATGAGGGGAAGTTCGACATTGCGCACCGCCGTATAGCGCGGTAGCAGGTGAAAGGTCTGGAAGACAAAGCCGATTTTTTTGTTCCGGATTTCTGCCAGTTCATTGTCGTCCAGATCGCTGACGTCCTCGCCTTCCAGAAAGTATCGTCCCGAGGTAGGAGTATCCAGACAGCCGATGATGTTCATCAGGGTAGATTTGCCGGAGCCCGATGGACCCATAATCGCGACGTATTCGTTGGGTTCAATCGAAAGTGTAACGCCGCGCAGCGCCCGGACCACCTCTTCTCCCATCTGGTATTCCCGGACGATATTTTCCAGGTGAATGAGCGTGTTCATTGTTCACTCTTTCGTTCGTTTCGCTCTGCTCGCTGCCATCGCTTTCTGGACTTGCTTCCGGATTTGTTCTGAATAATCAATTTGCTTCCGTCTTTGAGTCGCCGGGCAATGGCGGTGAAACTGCCCGTTACCACCTCTGTTCCTTCCTCCAGCCCTTCTACGATTTCAATGTAGTTCCCATCGCTGATCCCGGTAACCACCCGAACCATTTTCGCATAACCGTTGTCATTAACAAAGACGACCGTCGGTGGATGCTGCTGTTGCGGTTTTTGGTTTCCCGGACCACCTTTTTTCCCTTGCCACATCGGTCGTTGGGACCGGCGCACCGTAACCGCCTGGAGTGGCACTGCCAGCACGTTTTCTTTCTTTTCTGTTTGGATTTCCGCCGTGCAGGTCATACCGGGACGCATCCGGGGATCGGTTTCCAGCAGGCGGATTTCTACTTTGAACAGCACCAGATCTTCGTTGCTTCCGCCGGGACCCTGCGGAATGGGGGCGTTGCCAACGTGCAATACCACTCCCCGGAATTTCTGGTTGGGCAATGCGTCCAGTTCCACGAAGGCGGTATCGCCCGGCTCAATAAGCACAACGTCGTTTTCATCAACCTCCACTTCGGCATTGATCGTGTGGAGATCCGCGATCCGCATAATTTCCGTTCCCTGCATTTGAGCGGTTCCTACCACTTTTTCCCCTTTTTCAACGGGAAGCGCAATCACTACTCCGTCGATAGGGGAATAGATCTGGGTGCGCTGGAGACTCAGCTCTGCTTGCTTGAGCGATGCCCGGGCACGTTCATACTGCTTCAAACTGGCCTGGTACCGGGCTTGTGCCTGCTGGAAACGCGCCTTTGCCTGATCCAGCTCTTCCTGCGAGGCAAATTCTTTTTTGTAAAGCTGGAGTGTGCGCTCCAGCATTGCCTTAGCGTTTTCCAGCTCGGCTTTCGCAACTTCAATATCCGATTTTGCTGCTTCTGCTGCTGCCCGGAGTTGTTCCACCTGGGTTTCCACAATGTCAGGTTTGATCCGAACTAACAGTTGTCCTTTGCGGACTGTGTCTCCCTCTTCAACTCCCAGAAAAATAATTTCGCCGCTGGTTTCCGAAGAGATTTTGACTTCCGTTTCCGGCTTAATGGTCCCAGTGACCGTCACCGTCTGAATGATGGTGCGGCGCTGCACCGGTTCAACGGTAACCGGGATCCCCTCTTCCCGGTGGGCGGAAACGTAGAAGATGAAGCTGAGAATGAGGAGTGTGATGACACTGAGTCCAATCCAGAGTCGCCGCTTTTTCCGCCGTTTGCGTGTGCGTTTGTTTTCTGCTGTTGCCATCGTTCGCTCGCTTTATTGGGACTTCGTTTTTACGGTTCAGTTCCGGTGAGCATCTTCAGTTGGTATCGGGCTTTCAGATAGTTGAACAGAGCAGTCAGGTAGTTCACTTTTGCGGATGTGAATTGCGAGTTTGCCTGTGCGTATTCTGCTAAGGAAATTTTACCCACATCCAGGCGCTCCTGAGCGCTGGCATAATTCAGGCGAGCAGCGTCTAAGGCAACGGTTGCTGCCTGAAGTTCTCGTTCACTGGCGTCCAGTTGCAAAAAAGCCTGTTCAATATCCGCAGCGATTTGTTGCTCGATCTGTCGCAGTTCCAGTTCCCGCTGCATCCGCTGAACATTCGCCGACTGGATCTGTTCATTGGTGCGGAAGTTATCGAAGATCGGTACGCGCAAAGATAGTCCAACGAAGGTGCGTCCTAAGCGGTCGAAATCTCGAAGTTCGCTGTTTGCCCACGACCAGGAGAGCGCAGCAGAAAGGCTGGGGAAGTAACCGCTGCGCGCTACGGTCAGCGATGCGTTGGCAATTGCCAGTTGCTTTTGAGCCGCAAGGTAGTCCGGACGACGGCTCAATGCTTGCTGATAGACCGTCTGGAAAGTTCCTATGCGCTGGCGGAAATCCTGCATCATCGCTGCGGTTACCGTATCTGGCAAGCCGGCGGATGAAAATTCCACCGACAAAGTGGGAGAAAGACCGATGAGACTGAGCAGCTTTGCTTTCGCAAGGGTGAGCTGGTTTTGGGCCTGAACCAGTGCTAATTGCTTCTGCGCCACCTGCGCCTGTTGCTGATACAAAGCCGGTTTGGCAATGCGACCGGCTTCGTATTGCGCCTCCAATTTGCGAAGCTGCGTTTTCGCTGTTTCCAAGTCCGCTTTGCGAAGATCGATGAGTCGATAGGCTTTCTGGACTTCGAGAAACTGGTCATAGACCTGCTGAAAAACACGCCGGCGAGTGTCAGCCGCTTGTAACTCCGTCGCCTGAAGTTGATCCTGTGCCTGGGCAAATTGGGCTTCGCGAGCAAATCCATCAAAGAGGGGAAGAGAAGCGCTGACACTCAGTGAGTAGGAGTTGGCAGGCGAGCGTGGGACCGGGATCAATTGCCCACCGATATTTACAAATTGCTGTTGCTGCTGATCCAGGCGGCGGGAATACCCGGCGCTGAGAGAAAGACTGGGAAGATACCGCCCGAAAGCAGCGGTGAGGCGGGCACCGGCGCCCAGCAATTGCGCTTCTGCCCGTTGAATGTCCAGATTGTTTTCTCGCGCTAATCGGAGGCATTCCTGCAGGGTTAAAACCTTTGGACCTTTGCCCTGAATCTGTGCGCTGCTACCGGCAACGCTCAGCAGCATTCCTGCGACGATCGCAATAATTCTCTGAATCATCGTTTATGCCTTCATCGTCTTCGTTCTTTCTGGCGGTGACTATAAACGTACCGTCGTGTGAATATGTTTCACTGGGGTGGAAGCAGATGCGATTCTGGTGGTGGGGCGTTCTCTGGATATGCGCCATCGGGTGGGGCAGTGCTCAGCCGACGGTTCCGGTTGTGCGGATGGATACTGTGTGGGTGGGGCAGGAGCGGATTGATACCGTAGCAGTAACACTGTCACTCCCGTCAGATGAACTCTATCACATCGTGGCAGTACGGGTTGTGGATGATCGACAGCCATTTACGGTCGCTGTACTGGATGGGGATTCGACGATTGTTCCGGGAGAACCCGTCCACCTGGTGATCCGCTGTTTGCCCAGACACAATCTGTGGTATCGAACGTTTGTGAACCTTACCGTTCGTTCAACGACGCAGCTCATTGCCCGCCCGGTTCGGCTGGAGGCTCGATGTTACTATTCGGATTCTACCTATCGGTTTACCTGGAATCTTCAGGGATCGGCGTTGGTTAATGTCCTGTACGATTATGTGAAGGTGCATCGCGCACTGTTCTATTCCGACGCTCGCCGGCAGTTGTTCGAGTATGTGGCGAAGGGACCGGGCGATACGATCGAGTGCGTGTATTCGGGGCGGAAAATCGTTGCAAAGCGGTATGAGGATGCTTATGCTCAGGGATTTAACACCGAGCACGTGTGGCCCCGAAGCTACGGCGCAGATCGGGAACCGGCAAAGTCTGATCTCCACCATTTGTTCCCGTCTGATCAGCAGATCAATGAGAAGCGGGCAAACTATCCGTTTGGTCTGGTAAGTCGGCAGGTGTTGTACGAGCAGGGGGGATCCAGGCTCGGATATGATGCCGCCAATCGTATCGTTTTTGAAGTGCGACCACAGAGCCGGGGGGATATTGCCCGCGCAATGTTTTATTTTGCCCTCCGGTACCGCAATCCGCAGAATTTTCTGTCTCAGCAGGAAGCGATCCTGCGGCAGTGGCATCAGGAAGATCCGGTGGATTCAGTGGAACGGCATCGCAATCAGCGCATTCGAACGATTCAGTATCGCCCCAATCCATTTATCGATCATCCGGAGTTCCTGGAGCGTATTTATCAGCTCGGTGGGAATCCGGATTTTCCACCGGTGCCTGCTGTGCAGTTTGCCGATTCGATCTACCACGTGGTTGTAGATCGGCTTCCTGATACCGCCTGGTTTCCCCTGTTTAACATTGGCACGGCGGCAGCAATTGCAAAAGATGGGATCGTGAAAGGGTATCGGGATACTGCAACGGTGGCGACGGCATGGATTTTGAGTGACACCATTCCAGCAGGAGGAATGGAGTTCGTCGCTCTTCGCATCGATTCCAGACAGAGGACAACAAAACAGTGGCAATCGATGTTGGCGCAGGAAGACACGATCACGCTCCAGGTGCGATTTCGCAATGGCATACGCCCGGTGAAGGTGCCGGTGGTTATTCATCAGGCAGTGCCAACATCGGTACCTTTGCGGTCTCAGCAGATGCCGGTCGTTACAGCGTACGGTCGTATGGCTGTCATCCATCTTCCAGATGCGTATGTTCCCTCGCCTCCAGCAGCACTGCGGGATCTGCTGGGACGGCGCTGGCAGGTTATGGCAACGGTGCAACCGCAGGCAGGTGGCAGCCGAATCGTCCTGCAATGGAAAGCGCCGTTGCCCTCAGGACGCTACTGGTACGTGGTTTCCTGGAATCATCGTTTGTGGATCATACCTGTTGACATTCATCCGTAGCGGCGATGAGAAAGGCGATTTTTTATACGCATCACTACGAAGTGCGGCTTCCGCCGGGACACCGGTTCCCGATGCAGAAATATCGGATGCTGCACCAGGCGCTGGTACAGTCCGGACTGGTAGCGGAAAACGAGTTGCTTCCCGCGCCACTGGCAGCGCTATGGGAAATTGAGCGGGTACATACGCCGGCGTATGTGCGGGCATTTGTGGATGGATCTCTACCACCGTCTCTGGAGCGACGCATAGGGATTCCGTGGAGTCCGGTGTTTGTTCAACGAACCCTTGCCTCCGTTGGGGCAACCTTGGAAGCGGCGAGAACGGCGATAGTCACCGGCTTTGGCGCTGCCCTGTCAGGGGGAACGCACCATGCGTTTCCCGATTATGGCGAAGGGTTCTGCGTTTTTAACGATCTGGCAATTGCCGCAACGATGTTGCTGGAGGAATATGGCGTTCACCGCATTGCCATTGTTGATCTGGATGTGCATCAGGGAAACGGTACAGCAGCGATTTTTCAGGATCATCCGGCGGTATTTACCCTGAGCATCCACGCGGCGAATAACTATCCATTCCGCAAAGAACGTTCTTCGCTGGACATTGCACTGCCCGATGGGTGCGGGGATGCGCAGTATCTGGAAGCCTTAGATCGGGCACTAGAAGGAGTGGCACAATTCGAACCTGAAGTTATCCTGTATCAGGCGGGCGTCGATGTCATCCGGGAGGATCGACTGGGACGATTGAATCTCAGCTTGGAGGGAGTATACCAGCGGGATAAAAAAGTTTTGCTGTTTGCCTATACCCGAAACATTCCGATTGTTCTGACAATGGGCGGAGGATATGGCAACCCACTGGAACAAACAATCGCAGCACATTTGCGAACGTATTCAGCGGTAAAGGAGATTTTTACGGGTGCTCCGGCGCAGAGCGGACCTGCTGACCGGTATTGTACACGATTTTCTTGATAGTGTCGAAACTCAATTCCTTGAACTCGCTCATAATGATTTCGAGGGCATCGCCAGAGGAAAGGCGTTGCGATCGGAGTTGATAGTAACGGTGGTGGATGTACCAGTTGCGCAACATTCGTTCATTGAAAAAGCCGTGTTTCAAAAGAAAGAAATACACTTTGTCCGGCATAAATTCTCGAAAAATGTTGACCTGGCAGTAAGGCGGAAGGGTCTGCTGCGAAGAACCCTTTTGACAACGCTCTTTACCTGGTGAATTTTCAGTACCTCGTTTAACGTTGATCAGTTGGACTCCCATTGTTAGCTCCTGCCCCTTCGTTGGACTGTTTTCAGACCTTTGATGCGAACTCTGGGACGATAGAAACGAACATTCCGTCAGGAAATTTGATAGAAAGTTGTTCTGTCTGTGAAGGTGTCGTTCAGGGGACAATGGTATTGCGGAGAGCTTGCGCTTGACTGTGGGAAAAATTTTTGCCTTGCTTTTTTGGCAAGCCGCTGCTGGCAGCAAAGTCCTTGATTGCGTGGTGGAACAGGGAGCAGACACCCAGTCGATGGATAATGTGGACCTGGTGGTTGCTCCAGGAGTTGTATTTTTGCACCAGCGCAGGGGAAGAACAAACAGGCAGGATGTGATGATGAGGAAGATTTTTTGCTTCATTACAGTGCTTGGCATTTGGATGGGAGTACTTCGGGCACAGGTACTGGACATTGCAGATGCGCGGCAGCAGCTGCCCGGCAGTGTGGTAACCGTCAGTGGGGTTGTGACCGTCGCACAGCAATTTGGGAATCCCGCTTTTATCCAGGATCGGACTGCGGGCATTGCTGTTTATGACTTTGATTTTATCCAGCAGGTGCAGATTGGAGATTCCGTGGTAGTGCGAGGCACGCTGTCAGAGTTTGGGCAGCAGAATGGGCAACCGGGAAGTGGATTGTTGGAGTTGACAGATGTGACCCTGCTGCAGAAAGTGTCCGGAGCGCAAATCGATACGCTTGCAGTATTGCTTGCAGCTATTGATGAAACAATCGAAGGACGATTGGTGCGCATTGATTCGGTCTTCTGGACGCTGTTGCGGGACGATTTTTTCCCTGCGGAATCGCGCAATTATGGGATTTTTGATCCAACGGGAGCGGGCGAAATTCGGGTGGATAACAATACGGAGCTGGGAGGAAAACGGATTCCCCACACACCCTTCGATTTGATTGGCGTAGTGTCGCAGTATCGAGGGCAGTATCAGATTATGCCGCGATTTGTAACCGATTTCCAGCCGCTTCCGCCGCAGCAGGCAGTGCCTGATTCCCAGCGGTTGACACTGGTGACCTGGAATTTGGAATGGTTTGGAGATCCCAATCGAGAACCATCGGATGATGCTGCTCAGTTTGCGGGTGTCTATGTGCTGATTGACAGTGTGAACGCGGATATTTATCTGCTGCAGGAGGTTGCAAACCCGACGGTATTTCGGCGGTTAGCGGATTCGCTGGCACGCTATGACGGGTACTTAGCGCCGTACGATCAGGAGCTGCGCACGGGGTACTTGGTAAAGCGGTCGGAAATTACGGTGCTGGATACGAATCTGCTTTTTACCGCGGCACCATCTGACGCCTGGGCGTGGGGACGGTATCCATTCCATCTGGTGTTCCGCTGGCGGGGAGTACGGTTGCACGTGCTCAATCTCCATATGAAGTCGGGAACCAATCTGGAGGATCAGCAGTTGCGGTGGCGGGATGCGATGATTCTGTACAATGGACTCTCCAGCCGGTGGAGCGATTCATTGCTCATTGTGGGTGGCGACTGGAATGATGATTTCGATGAAAGTATTGTGCCGGGAATGCCGTCGCCGTACAACACGTTCGTTACTGATTCGGTGAATTTCATCGTGCCGGATTACTGGTTGAGTGTGCGCGGCGTTGGCACCCATCGGGGAGGCTCGTTTCTGGATCATTTTGTGATGATGGGAGTGATGCGGACCCTGCCAATTCAGTGGCAAGCAGGAGTTGTGCTGCTATCTTCTGTGGAACGGAACTTTGCAACGGTTTCGGATCATCTCCCTTTGCAACTGGAACTGGTGTGGCAACCATCGACGATTGTCCCGGAGTGGGAAGCGGCGAAAGTCCGGGTTCTCCATAAACAGCTTCTGCTGGAACGTCCAGCAACGATCCGGATTTATACGTTATGGGGGCAGCACATTGGCACGTGGCGCCGGGTTTATCGGGTCGATCTCTCATTTTTGCCCCCGCAACCGGTCGTGTATGTGCTCAACGGCCGTCAGCAGGGGATTCTGATGGTACGGTAGACGTTCCACGTGGAACATTGCGGAGGTAGAGTGCTAGGATGGAAAGATCCGCAGCCGTCACGCCAGCAATGCGCGAAGCCTGTCCCAGCGAATGTGGTCGGATCTTTGCCAGCTTTTCCCGGGCTTCGGTCGAGAGCGAAGGAATAGCGGCATAGTCGATGTCCGGCGGAATCCGTTTTTCCTCCATCGCCCGCAGCCGCTCCACTTCCCGATGCTGCCGCTCGATGTACCCCGCATATTTGATTTCCAGCTCTACCTGTTCCCGAACGGCTGCTGGAAGGGAGGTAAGATCCCAGCCAAGCGCTGTCAACAGCCCC
Organism: Candidatus Kapaibacterium sp.; assembly: GCA_026996895.1. Classification (GTDB taxonomy): domain Bacteria; phylum Bacteroidota; class Ignavibacteria; order Kapaibacteriales; family WFXC01; genus WFXC01. Next base: position 5,762 of record JALWJX010000034.1, on the reverse strand, counting down.
TCCAGTGTTACTTTGCCCCGCCGCAACAGCTTTTCCAGTGACGTAGCTTCCGTGATGGGAGCTTCACCAATAGCGGTTAGATAGGCGTTGATGGCGTCGGGCGTTGCTTTCGTTGCTTGAAGCTGCCGGTGGAGCTGCGCAATGGCGGCTTCTTTGGCAAGCAGTTGTTCGTACAATTCTGGTTCGATCAGCCCTAATTCGTAGCCATAGCGCAGCAGGCGTCGGTCTGCATTGTCCTGCCGCAGCAGCAGTCGATATTCTGCCCGCGAAGTGAACATTCGGTACGGTTCGTCGACGTCTTTGTTGATGAGATCGTCGATCAAAACGCCAATGTAAGCTTCCGATCGCTGGAGTTTGAATTCACCCTCACCACGTACCAGCAGTGCCGCATTGATCCCGGCAATGAGTCCCTGGGCGGCAGCTTCTTCATATCCTGACGTTCCGTTGATCTGTCCGGCGAAAAACAGCCCCCGGATTGCTTTGGTTTCCAGAGTAAAGTGGAGCTGGTAGGGGTAGAAAAAGTCGTACTCGACGGCGTAGCCGTAGCGGAGAATGCGGGCATTTTCCATACCGGGGATGGTGCGCAGCGCCCGCTCCTGAATATCCCGTGGTAAGCTGGTGGAGAATCCGTTGACATACACCGAGTTTGTGCCCAAGCCTTCGGGTTCGAGAACGATCCGATGCGATTCTTTGTCTGCGAATCGGTACACTTTATCTTCGACCGAAGGGCAGTACCGCGGACCTCGCCCCGTGATCTTACCCGTGAACATCGGGGAGCGATCGAAGCCTTCCGCGATAATTTCGTGTGTTTCTGCGGTCGTGCGGGTCATATAGCAGAGGATCTTGTTTTCGACGGATCGGGTACGCAAAGAAAATGGCTGGGGAGGCTCATCCCCGGGATGGATTTCCATCTTGCGGAGATCGAGTGTTTCCAGAGCAACCCGTGGTGGCGTACCGGTTTTGAGCCGTCCGCGCTGGAGACCGTAACTTTCCAGCAGATCCGAGATTTTGGTGGCACTCTTTTCACCAAAGCGTCCCCCGGTTGTCGCTTCCAGCCCGGTGTACATTACTCCGTTGAGGAAGGTTCCGCCACACAGCACGACGGCTGTGGTTTTGAGCTGTTCGCGATCGTCCAGGACCACTCCAACGACCCGATCGTTGCGGACCAGAATTTCCGTCACCGTACCCTCAATCAGGGTTAAGCTGGGCAGGGATTGGAGCAGTTGTCGAGCGAACAGCGGATAGAGTGCTTTATCATTTTGCGACCGGGGCGACCACACGGCGGGACCGCGGGAGCGGTTCAGGAGTTTGAACTGAATGCCGCTCCGGTCTGCTAAGACACCCATTACGCCGCCCAGGGCATCAATTTCTTTCACCAGATGCCCTTTTGCTGTACCGCCAACGGCAGGGTTGCACGAAAGCCGTCCAATGGTGTCGAGGGACATTGTCACCAGCGCAACACGGCATCCCATCCGGGCAGCCGCCGCTGCTGCTTCGATGCCGGCGTGCCCACCGCCGATGACAATGACATCGTATGTATCCGATCGATTGCGCATTGTTCCACGTGGAACACTTTATGGTTTGAGAAACTTCACGTACAGGACGTAGTCTTCATACACATCGTCATCCAGCTTCACAGCCCGTGGTTCAGTTCCATACTGCTGGAAATCCCATCGCTGGTACAATCGACGTAAAGGGACGTTCGAGCTTGCAACCGCAGTGTGAAGCTGCTCGATAGCGGGGAGCTCAGTCCGTATCAGCTCAAACAGCGTGCGCAGCAGTTGATGAGCAATCCCCAGGCGACGAAACGTTGGATCCGTATACACCCAATCGATCGCGCCACGGTGGTGCACTCGATGGTTGTTCGCCGGTTCGGATCGGAACCGGAGCATCGAAACCAGCTCGTTTTCGAAAAAGGCGCCCAGCAGGAAAGAAGCTGGAAAGCGGAGCAGCCGATGAAATGGCTCAGGCGAATGGCGGAATTGCTCGACGAAATACGGCAGATCGAATGGAAAGGCTTCCGGATGTTCCCGCAACGCCTGTTCCATCAGACGTAAGTACTCAAAGCGGTCAGTGTTGCGCAGAGGACGAATGGTAATGATGTCGAAAATGGAACGATGCATTTCAGATGCTCATTTGCCAATACAAAACCGTGAAAAAATGGCTTGCAGCACTTCGTCTGTATAAACTTCGCCAGTGATCTTGCCGATGGCGTTCAGTGCTTCGCGCACCTCAACAGCGACAAATTCGTTGGACAGACCGGCACGGAGTGCGTCGATTGCCGCTGCTAAAGAACGAGCAGCCGCAGCTAACAACGTTGCCTGACGTTCATTGATCAGGCCATCGGTGACGCGCTGACTGTCTTCTTTTGCAATCGTTGCCAGTGTGCGCTTGAGCTGGCCAAGCCCTTGCCCCGTACGGGCAGAAATGCCGAGGGTCTGAACCGATCCGTTCGAGGGAAATGCTGAAGGAGGATCCGGGATCAGGTCCAGCTTGTTGTGGACCAGTAAATACCGCGACTGCGGATAGCGTTGCTGCAGCGCGGCAAGTAAGGAGTTTGAGTGATCAAATCCCAGTGAGGCATCGTTAAGGACTAAGACCAGATTAGACTGTTGCAAGATCGAATGTGCCAGCTCGATCCCTTCCAGCTCAATGCGATCAGCCGGTTTGTCACGAAGACCGGCAGTGTCTACCAGCTTAATGCTCATTCCGTCCAGAAACAGCACTTCTTCAATGTAGTCGCGAGTGGTGCCCGGTAGGTCGCTGACAATTGCCCGCTGCTTGCCCAAAAGCGCATTCAGCAGAGAAGATTTTCCCGCATTGGGATATCCTACGATACCCACAACATATCCACCACGGAGAATTTCTGCTGCAACGACGCTATCGGCTAATTCGGAGCAAATATGGTGAACCGCATTTAATTGCTGGATCACGGTTTCACGGTCGATCAGCTCAATGTCTTCCTCTGCAAAGTCCAGCTCCAATTCTAATAGACCAGCAATGTCAATCAGTTGCTGCCGCAATTGTTGCAGCCGACGGGTCAGCCCGCCAACCAGTTGCCGGGCGGCTGCCTGTGCGCCCGGAATGGTCTGAGCGTGGATTAAGTCGGCGACTGCTTCAACCTGCGTCAGATCCAGCTTGCCATTGAGAAATGCCCGCTTGGTGAATTCGCCCGGCTCTGCGTGGCGAGCGCCAGCCGTGATCAGTGCGTTGAGAATCTGTTGCGTGACCAGCGGTCCCCCGTGGCAGCCAAATTCCACCACATCTTCGCCGGTGTACGAATGAGGAGCGCGGAACACTGAAGCCGTGACCGTATCAATGAGCTGCGGACCGTCGTAGAACTTCCCATAGTGAATGGTGTGGGTGGGCACTGTTGCCAGCGCCGCTTTGCCACGGAAGCAGCGATCGGCAATGGCAAAAGCATCCGGTCCTGAGAGCCGGACAATTGCAATACCCCCAATGCCGGGTGGCGTTGCCACTGCGCAAATAGTGTCTTTGCTGATCATCTACACTGGACGTGCTTCGATGAAACTTCCTCCTGCTGTATAAACCACTTATTGACGAACAATCAGCACGAAAAGCGTTACTCTCTTGAAAAATATCTTTCCCGGAAAGCTACAGCGGTCGGACGTTGTCGCAAGAGTTGTTTCCGTATGATCCTTTTGAGGTCGATAGCGAAATCCGCCAGAGATCGGAAAGGGCGAAACGACAGGTGGTGTTCCCGCAGCAGTGCTTCCAGATCCCCGCGAGCGTAAATAAGATCGGCGCATTCGTAGAGGACAAAAGCTGAGGAATGAGCAGAGACCAGTACCATCGTTGTATTCGCAGTCAGCAGGCTCAGGCACGAATGCAGCAACGGTGCGGCAGCGTCATTGCCAAGAGAGGTGCTATCGAGTATCCACAGATGGTCGCCGGCGATGCCCACCCGATGCAGCAGTTCCGCCATCGGCGAGGCAGGATACCGGGAGAAGAAACAGAGGGAAAGCGGAAAAGTTTCCGTCAACCGGCAAACTGGAAAAACGCCAGTGTCGATCTGGAGGATCCGGTATCGTTCTTCCGTCTCGGAGGCAGCGGTGTGAAGCGAACGGAGGAAGGATGGAGGAATGTCGGGAATCTGAAAAACCGTCGACTCCAGTTGGCAGAAGATAAGGGTGGAGCGCAGGTGCAGCAGGGTTGATGTGAGATTGCCAGAATGAATAATCCTCATCGGAAACGGATCTTTTGCCTTACGCGGGCAGGTTGTACGAGTGGCGCTGAGCTTCATTGTGGTGAATGCGGAATCTCAAAGCGTTGCGTTCCAAGGAAGGCGCTCGAATCCATTCGGGTTGACCACATTGCTGATGAGAATGAGCGGAAACGGCGCGCTTTGTGAGATTGAACAGTGACCAGAGCGCCTGCTATTGGCATTCCTGACAGCGGAAGAACAGAAGGGTTCTTCGGAGCAATGCTTTAACAAAGGCATTGGGAGGAGAGGGGCAGGCGGCGACGTGCGGTGTGCAGACTCAGAGGTCGGACTGGTGGCGCCAGAGCACTCAGGGATATGCTGAATACGCTGGGCTGGATTGTCATCAGGATTTTCCGTATATTTGCAAAATAAAAAGAGGTGACCGGGGGCACGGTCACCTCTTTGCTTGTGGTGAGTTCCAGGGCGCACTGGCTGCAGGGACGGCTAATTTCCCTCCTGACACAGGGGCGCTGAGGGCATCGGGGTGAAGCGCTGTGCAGAGGGCTCTATGTTGAGAGCGTTGGCTGCCATTATCCGTTGCCGTTGTATTCCTTTGTTTTCTGTTCCTTACCGCTCTTGCCATTCATATATCAAACACTGTGCCAAAGGGAAATTACCCTGCTTGCTATCGCCTTTCAGAGTTATTGTCGGCAAAACCGATGCTCCTATAACCCACATTTCTCGCAAGAGAACAATCGTTCAAACGGCGTTATGTTACAGTATGGTGTCAGGTTCCGTTGGCAGCGTCAGGGAAAATGCACACCTCAGAGTGTGCATTCCCAGCACGATATGGAGGGGCACAACGCCGCTTCGCCCACGGACAACCCGCCGATGCGATGCAGTGTGAGTGGAGGAGCCGATCTGGAATCTGTTTCGCAAATACGTGATGGTAGGGGGCAGACCGGTGTGTCTGCCCTATGCCGGATGCAGGGAGCGCCGACTTCAGCTGGCAAGAGAATGCATCCTAAAGGGTGCGCTCCCGGTGGGAACGTGTAGGGGCGAAGCAATGCTTCGCCCGATGGGCGACCCAGTGGGTCGCGCCTACCGGTGTAAAGATTCCCTCTCCTTCCGGGAGAGGGTAAGGGTGAGGGAATTTGCCCGCTGAAGTGTACCCCCGGCAACAACTGGGAGCGCCGACTGGAAGCGCCGGCTTTAGCCGGCAGAGAAAGTGCACCCTAAGGGGGTGCGTTCTCGGTAAATGCACACTGAAATGTGCGCTCCCAGATCCTTCTCCAACCCACATTTCCGCCCTTGCCTGTGTCCGAAATTTTTTGTAATTTGCTTTTCCCGGATGAGCGAAAAGGCTGTTTCACAAAGGCTGGAGGCATTTCAATGACAGCAGTGTTTACCAGTTGGATGGATGACTTCGCTGTTCCAGCAGAATTGCTATCGGCAGGACAACTGGAAGGATGGCGGACAGAGGGACGGATACCGCAGATAAAGCCGGGGAAAGCAGCAGATGAATGTTTTGAGTTCTTGCTGGACAGCCGTCAGGAGAAGGTGTTGATGTATGAGGAGATGATGGAAGTGGTGAAAG